>CAMLRE010000462.1 GCA_946482355.1 uncultured Bdellovibrio sp. | reverse complement strand
TTACCCCAGAAATTCTTTGCGCTTGTCCAAGAGTTCTCGGTTTTACTTTGTTCAGCTTATCAACTTCTTCATTCGATAAACCTTTAACAGCCGAGAAAACTAATTCTTGTGGAATCTCTAACATCTCTAATTTTTTAGATTGTTCGATGATTTCATACTGCTTTTTCACATAGCCCGAATACTTAACTTCAATTTCCACCGCTTCAGTCACCACTTCGTTTGGTGAAAACTGAAAGTCTAGCTTTTCTAACTGCGGAAAGCCGATCTCTGGACGGCGTAAGAATTCTTCCATAGTTACTGGTTTTACTAAGGGCTTACTTCCCATTTCAGAAATCACATCGTTAACTGCTTTTTTAGGATAAAGAACGGTCGATTGTAATTGTCCCAGTAAAACTGTGCGTTCATCTTTGATAGACATCAGTTGATTTAGCTCTTTTTCAGAAACTAAGCCGATTTTTTTTGAAATTTCAGCTAAACGGTCGATTGAATTGTCTTCACGAAGTACTAATCTATGTTCGGCGCGAGAAGTAAACATACGGTATGGTTCGCGCGTACCTTTTGTAACTAAGTCATCAATAAGTACACCGGCATAAGCCTCTGAACGAGATAAAATAAACTCTTCTTTTTCTAATAAACTATGAGACGCATTCACGCCGGCAATAAAACCTTGTGCGGCTGCTTCTTCATAGCCAGAAGTTCCGTTAATTTGCCCTGCTAAAAATAGATTTTTAATCGGACGTGTTTCTAATCTGTGATGAATTTGTGTGGGTTCGATAAAATCATACTCTACAGCGTAACCGTAACGAACGATTTTTACGTTTTCTAAGCCAGGAATAGTTTTTAAAAACTGATCTTGTACATCAGCAGGAAGCGAAGTCGAAATACCCTGAAGATAAATCAAATCACTTGTTAAACTTTCTGGTTCTAAGAAAGTTTGATGCGTTGGTTTTTCATAAAAACGCGTCACTTTGTCTTCGATTGAAGGACAGTAACGTGGACCAACACCTTCGATAATTCCGCAATACATTGGTGATTTATCTAAGTTGTTACGAATGATTTCATGAGTTTGTTCTGTCGTGTGCGAAAGATAACAAAGCACTTGTGGAAGATAAAATTCACGTTTTGATTTAAAGCTAAAAGGGTAAAATTTCGGATCACCCTCTTGAGGAATTGTTTTGCTCCAATCAATACTGTCTTTATGAAGGCGCGCAGGAGTTCCTGTTTTTAAACGTTGAACGGTAAAACCAAATTCACGTAATTGGTCAGATAGACCCACAGAAGCCGCATCACCAACACGTCCCCCAGGAGTTTGTTCTAAACCAATGTGCATCACACCATTTAAGAAAGTTCCCGCCGTGATTATCACGCGGTCAGAAAAAATTTGTGAACCATCTTGTAATTCAACACCACGGCACTCGTTACCTTCTAAGATTAAGCGCTTCACTTCACCTTGAATAACTTCTAAGTTTGGTTGGTTGTATAAAGCATTGGTCTGAATTTGTGAGTAGATTTTTTTATCGTTCTGCGTGCGGGTTCCACGAACGGCTGGGCCTTTTGAAGCATTTAATCTTTTAAACTGAATACAAGATTCATCAGCTGCTACGCCCATTTGCCCACCGAGCACGTCGATTTCTCGTACCATGTGGCCTTTAGCTAATCCGCCGATAGACGGGTTACAAGACATGTAGCCAATACGATCTGTATTCGTTGTGACCATCAGAGTTTTTAACCCTAACTTCGCAGGCACAAGACAAGCTTCAATTCCTGCGTGACCGGCTCCAACTACAATGACTTGATACGAACTAGATTTCATGAACACCCTTAAGCTAAAAATCGCTTAGGGATAATTAATTAAAAGCTTACAGCTTTATTATTTTCCTAAGCAGAACTCTTTAAAAACTCGATCCATAATTTGATCGTCAAAATATCTTCCTAAGATTTTTTGCAGCGCTAGTAATGAGTTCTTCAATGTTTGTGCGACGAACTCACTTCCCATTTGGTTTTCTAATTCACCGATTGATTGATCAATCAGGTGCATAGCCGCATTGGAAAGTTCAAACTGTCTGGCTGATGAAATAACTGATTCATCGCTAAACTTCTCTGACCCCATGATAGTGCTTACCCGATGTAATATCGTATCGCGGGCCTTAACATCAAGGGCTGACACCGGAAGGATATCGATAACCCTAGGACCACCGCCTAAATCCTGTAATTTTTGCTTAATTTCAGATGGCTTCTCAGAATGAGGTTTATCAGCTTTATTCGCTAGGACTAGGGCGTTTCCCTTAACCATGCGAAAACGCTCAAGATCGCCCTGCTGGAGGCCTAAACTGCTATCAAACACAAAAAGCGTTAAATCTCCGCTTTCGATCTCTTTTAAGGATCTTTGCACCCCGATATTTTCAACCACGTCTGTCGTTTCGCGAAGACCGGCCGTATCTGAAATATTAAATTTAATACCGTTAAAAAAAGTAGACCCTTCAACCACATCACGAGTTGTTCCGGCAAT
>CAMLRE010000461.1 GCA_946482355.1 uncultured Bdellovibrio sp. | reverse complement strand
CTTGCTGTAAGGTCTGGGTTTAAACAGCCTGAAAATAGTCCTGTTAAGAGAAAAGCGGCTGTGTAGATTGTTATTGTTTTTGCGAATTGATTTTGTGTTTTTATCCTTTTCTTCATAGATAAGCAGTTTGTACTAAACAGCTTGAAAACCGCTACCAGCAAGGCTTTCAAGTCGAGTCTAGTTTTTCTGTACGGCTTTTTAAGACAGTTTCGCCATCTGTTTACGGTACTGCATCAGGTTTGTTTGATTTGTATTTTACCCTCGACGTTGGGCCATTCATTTCGTCTTCACTTAGACCGATAACTTCAGCACTATGTCAGAAATTACAGTTTTAAAACAGATCACCGACTTTGCGTTCAAACAAAAAGTTTTAATGAAACTTATGAATGGCGACGCCGTACTCCTGCTTAAAGACAAGTACGATCGCACCTTACCGCTTAAAGTGACTCACCTGGAAGAGCAGAACAAATTTTACTGCAAAGGCGCTGTAAAGCTTGATTTAGATTTTTCTTACTCTGAAAACTACACAGCTCATTTTATGGTTGATACCGAAAAATATATGTTTGAAACAACACCCCAATTAGAAGATGGGCATGTTGTTTTAAATTTAAAACGTGTGTTTCATCTGCAAAACCGCCAAACAGTTCGCTATAAAGTGCCTGCTGATACGCAGTTAAAATTAGTGATCGGTTCTTTAAACGAAGAAACGTGTTTATTAGATTGTTCGGTCTCGGATTTAAATTCACATGGCTGTTCAGTCATCGTGAATGCGCCAAAAACTGTGCTTCAACCTAAAGATTTAATTGATGCAACCTTAATTAACGGCGTAGAAGGCTCATTACAGCTTCAGGGCGTGATTAGAAACGTGCGCCCGCATGGGCCAGAGCAATTCGCCGTAGGCATTGAATTTCACCATATGCTTTATTCTGGCGAAGATAAGCTGGTATCAATGATCAACGAGCTTCACCAAAGAACGCATTTAAAATCATCGTAAAATTAAACAAACAAATTAAAATAAAAAACCCGCCTTTAAAAAGCGGGTTTTTTTATTTTCAGTATTTGATAACGATATTATTCGCTGGCTACCGGAGGTGTATCACCATCTGTACATGGTTCAGCCGGTGTTGTAATCGGGTCAGAGTTCGTTGGATTTTCTGATTGCGACACTGAAGCCGAGAAACCTGCAACTTTAGCTCCGTTTGCGTTTAAGATCTTCGCACTGTTATTTGACGAAGTTCCTGTCGCATAACCGTTGTAATCAATCGAAGGATTAGAAAAACGCGGAATACGAGTGTAAGTACCGTAAGCCATCACTGTTCTGAACCGGCCCGATGAATTTTCATAACCATCGCTATGATTTAAGCCGATGTTATGGCCTAACTCATGGGTAAATGAGAACTGTTTAAACGCTGTGGTTTTTGTGATCGAAAAGCCTGAGCTATAAGTCGACCCCACATAACCAATACCTGCCGTTGATGAATTCGCGTAATACGCAGCCACCGAAACTAAATCGGCACCCACACGACGACGTTCAGCGTGAACGGCATCCCATTTACCATCGTTTGTTCCCTTTAAAGCAGACAAGTCAGATGAAAATGAAGATTCAGCCTGAGTAAGAGCCATTGTGCCCACTAAACGAAGTGATAAATTCACACCACTGTTTTGGTAAGCTTTGTTTGAATCAGCCACACCCATTTGGATTAAGGCTTTGATGGCATCACTGCCACCGGCATTTCTTAAAGCGTTCGGTGTATAGGCTACTAACACATCAATCTGTGGTACAGCATCCATCGCTGTAGCTTCAGTATCTTGTTCTGTGTTTAATGGTTGAACGAAGTTAGTCGTGTTCGCACCACCGCCTTCTTCAGTTAAACACTCAGTGTCTGTATCAGTTACAGATTTAACTGTGTGAATACCATTACCGGCAAAGCGGATTTCATAATGTTCGTCAGTCGCTTGTTCACCAACGTTAGCAACCATTACATTATTATTAATAACGATTGTAACACTGCTTAATTGGTCGTTATCAGTTCTTCCTGTGGCTACGATATTGTTTTCAGAGTATTTTTTGACCTCTTGTAAAACCACATTCACTGATTTGTTATTCAGGAGGGGCAAGTGGAAATTGTTACTGCGTCTTTCTAAGATACGCTTTTTTAACTGGGCCACATCAATACGCACTGTACGTTTTTGAAGTGTATCAACATCTTGATCCTGATTATTCTGATCACTGTTGGTACCAGCTGAAAAATTTGTAACTTCTTGTTCATTAACGTCTTGAAAAAGATCGTCGTTGTTTTGCATGTTGTCTACATCTGCAGACATATTCGAAGCTGTTGTACGTGCTTCGCAAGTTGTCGCCTGATTCGTGTTTGAGGCATAAGGTTTGTCAGAAGAGGACGAAAGTAAACAGGATTGTAGTACGCTCGTCAGGGTTAATGTTAGTAATGCATTTCGTAAATTTTTGTTTGTTACCTTTGCGTTTTTCATGTTGTACCAGTGTTACGGGT
>CAMLRE010000460.1 GCA_946482355.1 uncultured Bdellovibrio sp. | reverse complement strand
AGAAATTCCCAAGCGTAGTGAATCGCATCTTTTTTGAAGTAATCACCGAAAGAAAAATTTCCTAACATTTCAAAGAAAGTGTGGTGACGGGCTGTGAAACCAACGTTATCTAAATCGTTATGCTTACCGCCGGCGCGCACACATTTTTGTGATGTAACGGCTTTTGTGTAATCACGTTTTTCTAAACCTAAGAAGCAGTTTTTAAACTGATTCATACCCGCGTTCGTGAAAAGTAATGTCGGATCGTTCTCAGGAATTAAACTTGAGCTGGCAACGTGGGTGTGGCCATTTTTTTTAAAGTAATTAACAAATGCATTTCTAACTTCAGTATTCTTCATCATAGTTGTCTACCTTACCTGTTTTAAAATAAGAATTATAGGCCTGACTTGCTGTGGAAAGGTTAAATCCACGTCCAGCGAGGAATCTAATGACCTTGGCTTTCTGTTTTTGCAGCTCTTTAAAGCCCAAACCTAAGAATTCGGTCTCATCCCACTTAACTTTTAGCAGTTCTAGGGCTTTTTCAAGCTCGACCTCGGCTGAAATCTTCACTGATTTAAGGCCTGCGGCTTTGAGTTTTTGATTAATGTAATTTTGCCCTTTTTTTCGACGGCCCAAAGCACGCACGAACTGTTCAGTCATGTTTTCTTCTGTGGGAAACCACGACTGAACGGCGACCCACTCTAAAAGCTCTTTCATCAGCTGTGGTTCGAGGCGCTTTTTTAATTTTTTCTCGATTTCTTTCAATGTGTAATCGCGCGCGCCGAACATTTCCACCACGCGGTCTTTACCCTGATTCAGGGTCAGCATAGGTGCTACGTAGTTAGGATCTAATTTTCGGGGTGGCAGGCGTCGCATGGAAATCAACTTTAGCGGGTTGGTCTGAAAGCTGCAATTGTTTGTAGGTATCAAGAGGTGATTTTATGATAAATGCCAAGCGTTTCACAATGAGACACTCAGTTCTAGCTGTATTGTTTTTGGCTCCTATGGCCAAAGCAACGGTAACCTGTGGAAGCTTATTTGGTACCAAAAATCCGCCTATTGCCTATGAACAGGTCAAGGTCGCTATCAGCTCTGATAAATTAACCAAATTAGCCAGAAGTAATGCTCCCCAGTCTTGGGCTTGGTTTAAAAAGTATTCGGGTGATTTTCTACCAGAAAGCATTTTGAAATATGAAGGTATGATCGAAGGTGACCCGCATAATGGAAATTACGGTCCCACAGTCGTAGCCGGTAAAGTGAAATGGCGTTCTTTAGATTACGACGATGCTGGCCGTGGGCCATATATTTTAGATTTCGCTAAATTTTTAATTGCGACTAAGGCCGTCGATAGCGTGAAAAAAGTGAAAGCTTCTGATCTATGGGAGCAATATCAACGTGGTATCGAAGGTAAAGAATATAAAAATCCTCCAAAGCGTATCACTGAACTTTTAGAAATGTCGCCTGAACAATTTCGCAATATGGAAGTGAAAAAAGCTTTAAAATTTTCTAACGGTGATCGTTTGATTAACGATGGCGAACGTTCGACAAAAATTGCTGATAAAAAAACGTATAATCTTGTGATGGAAGTTTTTAGAAGAAATTTACCTGAAGGTTTAGAAGTTTTAGATGTGGGCGGCCGTGAAAAAGAAGGCGGCGGTTCAGGTTCAGTTAACGGTGAAGGTGGAGCGTTACGTTTTATCGCTTTGGTAAAAGGTAAAGATGGCCGCAATACACTGTACGAATTAAAACAAGATTTTGAATCGGGCATTGAAAATTACCAACCGCAGGATGTGTCTTTACAAGAGATTTTAGATTTTCATGTGATTGGCAAAGGACAAACAGATAAAAACTATCAAGAGGTGAATGTAAATATCGATGGCGATAAACGTTTTGTTTTACGCCCGAAACCACTTTATTTTTATGACTACGCGAATAAGGCAAAAACCATGAGCCAACAAGAAGAATTTCAAGATTTAAGTCTTTATAATGCGTGGTACAAAGGCCGCATGGTAAGTCAGCAAAAGAACGCAGCTTCTTATCTTAAAGCATTACAGGCCGATAAAAACGGTGAAATCTTTGAAGGCGTAAAAAGAATGACGTGGGAATACTTAGAGTTTATCGAGAAGTACTTGCCGGAAGATTAGGAGCAACCTAACATAATCACACGATCAACATCGGGAGTGTTTATGTTTGAAACTTTAAGTTTTTCAACAATTATTATTGCTTTAATCGTTCTGTCTTTCGTTGGCGGATTATTCGTCACCGTTAACCAAGGAACAGTGTCTGTTGTTACAATGTTCGGTAAATACCGCCGTATCATGTACCCAGGTTTAAATTTTAAAATTCCATTTTTTGAAGTGATTTTTCGCCGTGTATCAGTGCAAAACCAATCTGTCGAATTACAATTCCAGGCGATCACACAAGATCAGGCCAATGTAAACTTCAAAGCTTTATTACTTTATTCAGTGATTGATCAAACAGAAGCGACAATTAAAGATGTGGCTTTTAAATTCATCGACTTCGGTTCTTTCATGCAAACATTAA
>CAMLRE010000459.1 GCA_946482355.1 uncultured Bdellovibrio sp. | reverse complement strand
TCACCGACACAGAAGACGGTGCTTTATCGCAAGTGGCTTCTGATTTAACTTTTACCGTTAAACCAACAGTGGCTGGCGAAAAAGCTTTAAGTTTTGAAACACGTGCTGAAATTCAAACAAAGTTAACTAAAGATTCAGTCGGTGCTGATTTAACTTCGCTTCCGATCACAGGTCAGTTAGCGCGTGGTATGAAGTTATTTTTAGTCGATGAAGTTTACGATAACAATTTAAATACACGCGATTACGTGGCGTTAAAACAAGGTGATAAAAACTTTGATATTCAGTTAGTGCGTAACGCAAATAACGCCTACACGTTTGAAGCGATTAAAACTTTAGAATTTGATGGCAACATCAAACAAACTCGTCCAGTGCAACGTATTCGTATGGATATCGATGGCGACGGTAAGTCTGAATATATTCTTGTGATTCAAGAGTATAAAGAAAAAGGCGGCTTATATAATCAAGGTGATTATACGCTTCATTTCTACATTATGGATTCAAATATGAATCTTAAGAAAAAAGTGGCGTTCTATGACGAGCGCGCGGTTATGCCTACAAACTACAGCTGGTTAAAAGTGGGTAGTGAATTACGTCCAGCTTGGGTTGTGACGGGTAAACCTGTTATTAAAAAATGGGATGTGACTGACTTATGGCAAACAGACGACGACGCCAAACCAAACATGGGTCAAACAGACATCCGTCTTTATTATTTAGATAAAGACTTTAAGCTTGATGAAATCCAGTCGCCAAAAGATTCGCGCATCGTGGATATTATCCAGCCGTCATTAAAACAAGTTCAATCAGGCATCTTACCTGTGTTGATCGCCAAAAACTTAGGAACTGAAGTTAAGCCTTCATACCTTTACCAATTTTCTTTAGGTTATGTGCAAAACCTAAAAGTAACAGGCGAGAAAGTTTTAGAAAACTTAAGTGCTTCGCAAAATTACCGTAACTTATTAGATACGAAAGTTGATCGTATTTTAAATCTACACCAAGCTAATGATGAGTACCGTGGTACTTTCTGGTTCGGTTTAGACGCTCATAAAAAACAACGTGTGACAGCGATCGATTTTACGAACAACAAAATGTATGACCGTTTGCTTGAATCAATCACGACGATTTACGATGCGCCATTATTAGTGCGTTCAGCGTACATGGGTAAAAAATCACAAGGTGTATTTGTAATCACAAACAGTGAAATTGAATACCACGATTTCAAAGGAGCTTCTGCTGTTCAGACAAGTTTAAATAAGTACACGTTCATTGGTGATGATTTAACAGTAAATTTACAATTCCCAATTACGATCACGAATCGTAAGTCGGGTGATAAATACCCAGCGTTATTTAACGTGGCAGGAACAGCTGTCAGCCGTGGTGTCAAAATGATTACTCCAGTTTTAGATAAGAACGGAAAAGTTGAGCAGATCTTGGCTCCGGCAAGATTACATATTCAAACGCCACAAGGTTGCCGTCCACAAGATGCCCCATTGTATTTGGGAGCTGGTGGATATGCCTTAGATTTCTACTGCGGTGATAAGTTTTTACGACTTCAGCTGACTTACTAAATTTCAGCTGTTGAAGTGTAAACTCTAGTTAAATTTGAATAGAGACAAAATTTTGCATGTCTTTCAATCAGACATGCAAAATTTTCATCGCGTGTTTTGCGTGTCACGACGCAAGTTTCAGTCTTCTCTTATAAATTCGAAAACTGGTGTCAAAAAAGTTGGCCCACGTTTAGCAATGCCTACCCCTGTACTCAAAAACCAAAAAAACCAAAACGGGGGAAACACATGAAATTATCACAAAAGCTTAGTGCTTTATTATTAGTAGTGGGCGTTGCAGCTCTATCATCTTGCGGTGGTGGCGGCGGTGGCGGTGGCGGCGGATCAACAACGCCAACAAATCCAAACGATATCTTACAATATCCATACGAAACAGTATACGGCGATGCATGCCGTGGTTCTTCTGAGCCAACTCCAGGTTGTACTTTCCTTCGTTCAAACGGCCAACGTGCTACAGTTTCTGCTGATCCAGATTATGACCAATATGGTTATGGTTCTGATGACATGTGGTACGTAGTATTCGATTCATCTGGTCACGCTAGCGTATACAATGATTTAGGCGTGTTCCAATACACAGCTAACATCTCTAGCTTTGCTGGTTATGTTGGTGGAACAACTATCGGTGTAGGAACAACTGGTATGTACTGGGAAAACGTAGCCGGTGGAACTTACTGGTTCGGTGACAACGGTGTATTATACTCTGCTAACTCAAATGCATCTAACTACGGTCAAGCGATCAACAATAAAGGTGCTAAAAAAGCGACTGACACTAACTCTAAAGCGATCTCTTCTGAAGCTAACCAAAAGTTAATCAAAGCTGGTGCTGAGAAGTTAGTTAAAGAATACAAATTAACAAATTCTAAAGCTATCGCTGTTGCTTCGGCTTTAAACTCTTGGGCTGTAATGGGCGCTGAGCGTGGTAAAGTAACAACTGGTGACATGGATAAAACTTTTAAAACTGTAT
>CAMLRE010000458.1 GCA_946482355.1 uncultured Bdellovibrio sp. | reverse complement strand
GTTCCAAAAGCTAAGATGGCTAAAAAAACCAACAAGTCATTAGAGCTGATCATAAAACATTCTCAGAGGTAATAGCGTTGAACTGTTAATTGGTAAATTCAATTCTACTGATTTATCTAATCGTGTTGCGCTTTCCGGTGAAATATCTTTTTCAAAAGCTTGCGTAGCATTTTTAGCTAAACGAGCATGATCAAATAAGGCAATTGATTCCCCTTCCATTCTTTCAGAACGAGGGTGATAATTATAACTTCCGATTAAAAATAAACGCTCATCAACGATCATAAATTTAGAATGAAGTGTGCTGCCTTTACGTAAATAAACCTCAGCTCCGATATCAGCTAATTTTTTTGCTGAACGCGTGATCGGTAACGCCACCACAGGCTCATCCACGCTATCCATTGAATTTGTTAATACGCGCACGCGAACACCACGATCAACAGCAGCTTTGATTTCGTTTAATAGCGCCGGAAATACAATAACGTAGGCGTTTTCAATATCCACAGTTTTTTCCGCACCACGAATAGCTTTCATCGTAGCTAATAAAATTTCATGCTGGTCGTCTACATTGCTTGGCTGATGTTCAATAATCATCGCGCGACCATCAACCTTACTTGAAACTTGCTTTTGAACTTTAACGATTTTCTTTAATTCCAACTTCTGATCGTCGATTTGTTTGTTCCATAACGTCGTAAATAATCTTTGCGTTTGCTCGGCTGTTTCACCTTCAAAAGCTACATCTGTATCACGCCACAAGTTTTTAACTTCACCGGCTTTATGACTGTAAGTATCCCCTGGATTCATTCCACCCATAATTGTTAATGATTCATCGACAATTAAAATCTTACGGTGCTGCCCCATGAACGTAGCTGTTGGGTTATACCAGCGAACGACAGCCACACCATTATCTTCCATACGTTGAACGTTCTCTTTGTAACCGATACGGTGACTTACTTGACCATCGACGATCAAACGCACTTTTACACCTTCTCTGGCTTTATCAATTAATAGGTCTGCCAGTTCTTTTCCGGTTTTATCATCTAATACAGCCCAAGTAAGCATGTTGATCGACTCTTTGGCGTTAGCCATAGCCGAATCACGTAAAGCAAATGAAGCCGGGCCGTTAACTAACAATCTTGAATTTTGTGTTGGGTAAAATTGAGCGTTCGCCGCATCTGATAACTCAGCAAAATAGTTACTATCAGATAAACGTGTTTGTTTTTGAGGGTTTTGTTCAAAGCTATTTAGTTTTAATTCTAATTTTTTTGAAAGACTTGTCCACGACTCTTTAGAGAACTTTCTTAATGAACGCGCCGAAGTGATTGTCGCATCAATCGTTGATAACAACATTAACTTTTCATCAGGCGTAATCGCCTTAACTAAAGAACCAAAGTTAGCGTCTTTTTTAAGAGTTTCTACCAACGTTGAAATAAACGGAACTAGTTTTCCTTCACCGTGAAGAGTGATTAATACATCTAAAATTTCATTTTCTACGAATGTTAAATCAGCCTCAGCTAAATCAACAATAGCACTTTTTCCTGCGGCATCTTTAATAATACCTAACTGCGCACTAGGATTGATTAAATGACCTTTTGAAGCCCAGATCGCCACAAGTTCTTTAATTCTAAATTCAACATCAGTACCCACATCTGAAAAAACATCTTCAACTAAATCCAGATCAAAAAGTTTAACCACTGATGGGTGAAGTAACTGAATATCTAACACTTCGTGCGAACCACTCACCTTAGCCACAAGCTCTTGAAATTTAAGCTTTAATTCATGGGCGATATCTTCAAACATTTGCCCTACGTAACCCACACCGAAAAATGGAGTTGGTGGTGCCTCTTCTGCTGAAAAGCCCCTATGAGGAGCTAAAATCGAAATAGTAAGAACGCTGGCTAAGACAACAGAGAGTGGTTTATTCTTTTTCATAATAATATCAAGCTGCTATCCGTGTTCCAGAATGGGTTTTGACACATTAGTTTAGGCGCTAAAAGCACTGTCTAAGAGTTTAACAGAGTGCCCTGTTTTGCGGGGCTAATCCTTGGCTACGGTCTTAAAAAGCTGGTCAAACCAGGGTAAGAAAAAGCCATAATTTGAGTGTGGAATCTTGTGGTGCAGGCTATGGCGTTTTGAAAAACTTAAAAGACTACTTTGCCCAGCTTTCGGAAAAAAATCGACATTCGAATGCCCTAAAACATTCATCGAAATACTCATCGCCGGTAACACCATAATCGAATAAAACTGAAAGTCATGAAATAACATCACAACCGGCATCACCGCTCCTAAGATGACTCCTTCAGTCCAATGAAAACTGTAGGCCGAAAATGGTGAAGGCACAAAAGAGTAATGGTGATCAACATGGTATTTATAAAGAGACTTTAAATGAAAAAGACGATGAAATGTATAAAAATAAATTTCATTCCAGAAAAATAAAACCACAACTTCAATTAAAAAAGTTGTCCACGTAAATTCAAAATTATATTTATAAATTCCGCGTTTTAACCCTTCACATAATAAGATGGCTAAAAG
>CAMLRE010000457.1 GCA_946482355.1 uncultured Bdellovibrio sp. | reverse complement strand
CACAACACCAGTTCCGGCACTCATTCTTTGAACTTCACCGGGTTTGATGATCGCTTTAGTGCCCATTGAATCTTTATGCTCTAACGCGCCCTTGACGACGTAAGAGATGATTTCCATACTTTGATGAGGGTGGGCGCCAAAACCAGTTCCGCCTTCAATGCGATCTTCATTGATCACGCGAAGTGAGCGAAAGCCCATTTGTTCTGGATCATAATAATCCGCAAAAGAGAAAGTGTGTTTTGATTTTAGCCAGCCGTGATCTGCAATACCGCGGTCTTGTGATTTTCTAAGTTGTAGCATAACGCCTCCAATACAAAGTACTTTACGGTAAAATTGATATCTTTAATAGACTGTTTAATCTAGATTTATTGTTCAGCCTAATGTATAATAGATTTAAAGCTAAAGAGGATGTAATGGATTTAAACGAGATCTCAATCTTTATTAAAGTAGTTAACAGCGGAAGTTTTGCCGGTGCAGCAAAATTACTCGATATGCCAAAATCAACGGTTAGCGCCAAAGTCTCTGCGTTAGAAAAACGTTTAGGTGTCACACTGATTCGTCGTACCACCCGAAAATTACATGTCACCGAAGCTGGCCAAGATTACTTTGATAAATGCGTACAGGGTTTAAACCAAATCACCCAGGCCGAAGAACAAGTCACACAAAAACAATCTATCCCTCAAGGGGTATTAAAAATCACGGCTCCGGTTGAGCTGGGTTCGATTCTTTTACCTGATGTGATTACGCAATTTCAAAGACAGTATCCGAAGGTAAAGCTTGATCTGATGTTAACAGATAGAACTGTTGATTTAATTTCTGAAGGTATTGATTTAGGAATTCGTGCGGGCCAGTTAAAGGATTCAACGTTAATCGCTAAAAAAATTGGTTCAGTGTTCTTTGCGCCGTTTGCAAGTCCTAAGTATTTAAAAGCTCATGGCACACCTAAATCACCAAAAGATTTAAAAGAACATAGTTGTATTATTTTTTCACCTTTTGGTTTAGATGGCTGGCAGTTAAGTGGACCAGGCAATTCGCAGTTTGTAAGTTTGGATTCATCACTCACAGTGAACGATTTAAGTTTAGCAAAATCACTTGCGGTATCAGATGTGGGAATCGCGCTTCTTCCAACTTTTTTCTGCGCCACAGAAGCCGGGGACAGATCACTGGTGCGCGTTTTAGATGATTATAAATCAAATGTGCGGCCGGTAAGCTTTGTGTACCCGCAACAGCAGTTTGTTCCTAAAAACTTAACGGCTTTTATGGCTGTTGCGAGCGAAATTATTAGAAGAAAACTAGCTTAAAATTATTTTCTGATAAAACGTAATTCTTGCGGTTGGTCTTCGCCGTCTGGACCTGTTGGTAACATGCGAATTAAGACCAATTCGTCTTTATTGCAACGAAACTTTGTAGAACCTTGGGCAAATTCATCAAAGTTTGAATAAGGATTTGTACTATCAGCAACACCCATCGGAAAGAACACTTGAATACGAATGGCGTAATCGCTTCCGATATCAGAAAAACAGATTTCATTTTTACTTAAAAGTTTACCTTGGGCATCAGTGCTTCCGTTCATGGTAACAAGTACGCGGATATCGCCATGTTCATCGTCTTTAATAATGACTGAAGCGTTAAAATCAGTTTCAGTAAAAGTGAATTTTTGCCCTGGGTTTACTGATAGGGTGTAGCTACCTGATGAATTTTCAACAACATAATCTTTATGGTTAAAAATACGCGCAAACACTTTGTCTAACGATGGTTTATCAAGCTCGTAATCACCAACCAGACATTTATCAAACTCAACTTTTTCAACACATTGGCAAGTTGCTTTTTCAGCTTTAATTTTAAGTTTGAATTTTTCATTCGTTGGGTCAGATCCTGCGTATGACGATAAAATATCAATGCTCTTTGGAAAAGCCTTGCAGGACATATCAACGGTCGAAGGGTAACCTACGAATAAAGAGTTCCATTCACCCACAGAACCGGTAGGACGCATATCCATGGGGTTTACTGAACTATCAGGATCAGAAACATTATCAATTGTTACAATAGTTTGGGGCGGAAGCTGAATATCAGTAATTCTGATCGTTAGAATTTCATTAAACCATTCAAAATTATTTTCGCCTTCTTTAACTTTGTATGAATCATTTAAAGTTGAAAGCGAAGTGGCCATGAAAGTGCCGTCGGCATCTTTAACGCGGTTACTTGTGATTTCTTGGGCGAAACGGTGAAAGTGAAGTTCAATCGAAGGATAATCTAATACAGCACTAAACTGATCAGCGGTGCCTCCTTCTTCAGGCATATCTTCAATCATACTTAATACGGCATCATTACCAATCCAGCTTTGTGCAAAAGATTGAAAGAAAAGGTAAGTGCCGTACGAGTTATCTTCTTTTTGTAATACTAAAGGGCTATCGCCCATGTAATCATCGTTGTAGTCGAATTCTTGGTTAGCTTTTGGGTAAACCAGATTGCTAAACCAAACAGCTGAACCTTCGCTCCACCATTCGTGAGCCCGTTTTGGTGTATCAACAATTT
>CAMLRE010000456.1 GCA_946482355.1 uncultured Bdellovibrio sp. | reverse complement strand
AAGCTTTAGGGCATACTGATATCGTTGGATTCGATCTTCGTGCAGACAGAACCCAGGAAACATCAAGTACTTATGGCGTTTCTGTTACGCAGGACTTGAAATCGCAAGATTTAAGTAGTTTTGATGCTTTTGTGATTTCTACACCGCCTGACTTGCACAACTTCTATTTAAAACTGGCCCTAGAATACAATAAGCCTTCGTTCGTTGAAGCGAGTGTTATCTTAGACGGGCTGGAAGAGATTGCTGCACAAGCTAAAGAAAAAAATGTTTTTTTAGCGCCCTCTACAACGTTGCGCTATCACCCGATCGTTAAACATATTCGTGAAATTGTTCAATCAAAAAAATATGGTAAAGTGACTAACTTTAGTTATGTGTCTGGACAGTATTTGCCGGATTGGCATCCATGGGAGCCTATTACTGATTTTTACGTTTCTAAAAAGGAAACTGGTGGAGCTAGAGAGATTGTTCCGTTTGAATTAACTTGGATGTCAGAAGTTTTTGGCTGGCCGAAAAAAGTTCAGGGCATGTTTGGTAAAACTATGAACTTAGGCGTAGATATTGATGATACTTATGCACTTAATTTAAAATACAGTGATTTTATGGGGCAGCTAATGGTCGATGTTGTAGCTCGCTATGCTCAACGCCATTTAGTTATTAATCTCGAACAGGGCCAAATCACTTGGAATTGGAATGATAACGCATTTAAGGTTTACGAAGTTTCAACAGGTAAACATGTAACATACGAACAGCCGGTTTTAAGCTCGGCTTCAGGTTATAATAAAAACATTATCGAACAGATGTACATTGACGAGGTTTCGGCCTTTATTCAAGGTATTGCCGATGTGTCGAAGTATCCAAACAGTATGGAAGATGATATTCGCGTTTTAAAAATCTTATTAGCTTCTGAAGGGAAAGAGCTAAGTTTTTGATTTTTTAAATATATCTTCAAGATAACTTTGAAAGAGCTCTTCGGTTAATGTCGAACGAGTTTCTTTCGTCGTAAGATAGTCCAACTTAAATTGATCATAAGTTTCTTGGTTCACAGGTGTGATCTGTGGATTCGTTGTCGACTTTACATCAATAAGCGGTTGTTTTAAAATTGTCGCTAGATTTTGAATAATAAAGTGAATCGGCTGATGTTTTAGTGAAAAGTTGTAAATAGTCGGACTAGTTAAGAAAATAATTTCTTTATCGTAAAGAACCGCGAAATCAAGTGACGTGCTCATATGGCATAAGATGAAGTTAGCATTTTTGATGAGCTGATGGGTTTGGTTTTTTACTACCTTATGTCCTTCAAAAAAGTCATGACTGTAGGTCGATTTTGGATGTGCGGCAATAACGACAGGGAGTTTGTATTGAGCTTCAATTTTTTTAAAAAAATTAAGCATTTCAGATCGATACTCTTGAAGTGTGTCGTGTTCGTATGGGTTTCCCACGATAGCATCATCGGGATGTTGAAATAGGGCATCATCGGCAAAAACAATGTAGCCTGATTTTGAAGGAGTTTGGTCATTCAAATAAAGATCGTAATCTACGTAATTAATAGGGTAATCATTCGCTCCATTTTGACTAATTGAAGGGCGTCTGCCAGCATAGAAAAAGACGTTGTGCTGTTTTAAGTACTTGATCTTAAAAAGAAAGAGGCCAAGTAATTTAAAAAAAATAAGTTTAAATATTTGGCGTGTCATCAGGGTTTGAAGCAAGTTCTTCCTTTTCCATGTGTAAAACGGAAGTTGTCCAGTAATAAAAATGCTAAACTTGTAATTCGGAAGCTTCGCCATAAGCCTAAAGAAACGCCACAGTCTCCACTCATAGCTAAACTGAAGATTTATCAGTGTCTTTGTAGGATCAAATCTTTTTAAAAAACTAAATATTTCGGCAAAACTTGTAAAGGTTTTTGCCTTGATTTCAACACCGTTTATAGAGACGGTTTTGTTTTTATTTTCAAGACTTAAAAGATTACTTAAATCTACAATGTGGACTTGGTTTTTATTTCGCAAGCAGGTATCAATTTGCAGATTTTTAACCGACAGCGGTGTTAATTCAGAATAAATGAAGTAAATAATGTTAAACATTTAGTTAAATTTGAGTATATTGCAGGCCCTTTTTCTTGCAACATTTTTATTCGTGAAAGCTTTCCTGAAACAAAAAAGATTGTGTTTTAAGAGCAGTTCTGTTTACGATTATGTATGATAACAGAATATTCTGGAAAGAAGGTTTTTGTCACTGGAGCCGCTGGCTTCATAGGCAAGCATTTGGTTGATAAGCTTACCCTGTTAGGTTGTGAAATCGCTGTCATTGCAAGAGACAAAGCTAACTTTTCCAGTAATGTTCGTGTGTTCTCTGGTTCTATTGAAAATAAAGATTTTGTGAACCAGGCCATTGGCGAATTTTCGCCAAATATAGTTTTTCATTTAGCTGCAGCCCGTGATCGCGTCTTAACTCAAGAGGCTTTCAATAACACTATTCAAGTAAATGTGGTCGGTACCTTAAACGTGCTATTTGCTTGCACGAAGCTTAAGGATTTACAGCGTGTG
>CAMLRE010000455.1 GCA_946482355.1 uncultured Bdellovibrio sp. | reverse complement strand
TATGCGTATTAACGGTTTGGGTTATGTTGGTATCGGCAACGATAATCCAGGCAGCATGTTAGAAATCGGAACGAACACGGCCAATAGCGCTGCTTTTCGTTTTGTGCCGAGTGCAGATCAAAGTGCGGTACGTTTTACAACAAACAGTATCGCTAATTGGATTCAGTCGGGTGTAGATTTCAATAGTGATAGTAAAAAAGATTTACGTTTTTCATCAATAGGTGGCGTGACGACGTGGATGACCGTTCAAGCAAGTTCAGGAAATGTGGGTATCGGAACGGCGACACCAACACAAAAATTAGATGTGAATGGCGGCATTAGATCAATCTATGGTGAGCCGACAGCTTCAAATACGAATGCTTCAGGATTTAGTTTTGATGGCGATACGGGTATTTTTGCGGCCGGCGATGGCCAATTAAATTTTTGGTCGAACAACAATCGCACAATGAGTGTTTATCAAGGTAAAGTCGGTATCGGCACTTCAGCGCCAACGCAAGCGTTAGATGTGAGTGGTACAGCTAAAGCGAGTTACTTTAGTGGTGATGGTTCTTTATTAACAAATATTTCAGCAGCTAATTTAACATTCTATAACTATCCAAATGGTTACGCTGGTGGTGCAGTATCGTTTGCAGGAATGGTTCAAGGAGTCACTGGTTTTCATGATTATCATGGTACAGCTGTCAGCGCGGGTACAACGTACTGGGCAGGTCTTACAACTAAAAACAGTAATACAGGCGCACAGTTTGCGGTGAACTGGGATACCAATGGAGGAACTCCATCTGGATTTAAAGTGCGTGCTAAAGACGATAATCAAGCGGATTGGTCAGCTTGGCGTGATGTCGCTTTCGTTGATGCGACAGTAAAAAAATCTGGCGACACGATGACTGGTCCACTGATCTTACCGTCGAACGGTTTATCTGTAGGTACAAATCAGCTTGTGGTCAGTGGTGGTAATGTTGGTATCGGCACAAGCACACCTAGTTATCCTCTTCACATCACTGGTAACCTAAGAGTCGATGGAAATATTTACGGCGGTGGTAATTCTGCCGGAACACCATCAGGCGAAACAAGTGGTATGTGGGTTTATGGTCCGTCTTATCCGGATTTTGGTTTGTTCTATACAGAAGGTAGTCCGGATAGAATTAGTATTTCGCCAAACGGTGGAGGAACTTCAAATCCGACCATGACCATTTTAGGGTCAGGAAATATCGGTATCGGTACAAGCAGTCCTGCGACCGCATTACAAATTGTGGGAACAGGCGGTACGAGTGATGACGTCGTCATTGATTCTTACGGTGCCGCTGAAGGAACGGTGATGTTAAGAAGAGCGCGCGGAACAGCGGCATCACCAACAACAGTTTTAGCGAATGACCGTTTAGGTTTCTACACATTCCGTGGATACAACGGAACTACATTTAATGATTTATCCCGCATTCAGGCTTCAGCGGAAACAACTTTAAATGTCAGTGAAAATTCAAATCTACAGTTTTTTACAACTTACAATGGATCAAATACTGAAAAAATGAGAATCACGGCTTCGGGTGCAGTGGGTATCGGTACTATTCCACCAACTGCTGGTTATATGTTAGATGTTGACGGTGATGTGATGATCGGTGGCGGTGGTTCGAGCCAGTCACTACGTTTTAGAACAGCAAATACCGACGGTGGATTTATCCGTTTTAATTCAACAGCAGATGCCGCCGGTGGCTCATCTTTAGAAATCGGAACAATCGATAACAGTGACGAACCGATTATTTTCACACAAACAGCCAACGAAAGAATGCGTATTCATACTAATGGTTATCTTGGTATTGGTACGGCAGCGCCATCAGCTAAACTAGATGTGCGTGGTAATGCCGTATTCGGTACATCGGCAAGAGTCCAATTCGAATACCAAACAACATTTACACGTGCGGCTTTTAACGAATTAAGATTCTGGGACTGGGACACAGGCACTGATATGGTGACCTTCACTTCAAATAGCGTGGGTATTGGTACAACGAGTCCGCAAAGAACTCTGCATGTGAATGGTGATGCTTACATTAACTCGATCGTGGGCGGTCAAAACAATGGTTCAGGAAACTTCCATCTTGATGCTTGGGGTTCTGGAGCTGATCGCAGTGTTTACTTAAACTGGTCAAGCGGCACAGGTGGTGCAAAAGTTGGTAACGGAAGTTCTGCTTACGGCCCGATTGCAGCTTCGGCGTTTAACGTTTCGTCAGACCGTCGTTTAAAAGAAAATATTAAACCAATTGAAAATCCATTAGAGAAAATTTTAAAAATTGATGCTGTTACTTTCACATGGAAAGATAAAACCCGTAATAAAATGGAAGGTGAACGTATTGGTTTGATCGCCCAAAACGTTGAGAAGATTTTTCCGCAGGCAGTTAAAAAAGATCACGGTGAAAATACATTACCGGGCGGTACAAGACTTGTTAACTATCCAGATTTAGTTTCGCCAATCATCGCCGCGATTAAGGAATTTTACGCTTTATGGTCGAGTGATTCACGTGAACTTCATAAAACAATTGAAGAACAA
>CAMLRE010000454.1 GCA_946482355.1 uncultured Bdellovibrio sp. | reverse complement strand
TAACTTCGTTAAACCGCCAGAAGCTACTAATAGGCGGTTTGCTGAAAAGTTATTTGAGTTCCAGTTCATCGATTTGATAATTGTGCGCACATCTTGAGATGACACGTACATTTTAACTGCGTTAGCAGCCGGTTTAAAGGCACTAGCAGATTGGAACGAAGTTTTTTGAACGACAAAGCGCGGAGACTTGAAAAGCTCAATACCAGCGGCTTTTGCAGCTAAGTATGATTGCGGGTAGTTGGCTAAAATCACGCGTTGTTCTTTTAATTGCGCTTCAACTAACTCTTTTGAAGGAAAAGACATTTCAGCTTTTAAAATAGTCGGGCGGATGTATTGTCTTTTTTTACCGCCTAAAGAAACAGAAAAACCAGCGTAAGCATCAGTATCATGTAAGTACTTAACATTTTCATCGAAAGTTAAGTTACGGATAGATTTAACTCCCGCTTCATTTAAGCGAGAAATAATCATATGCATTTTATAACGGTTAAAATAAGGATCTTGCGAACCCTGGATATGCACATCGTGCATGCCGTTTCCAACAGGTGTTGCAAAGATTTGTGTGGAAAAAGTTGTGCTTAAGTCGAATGTTGTGGCCGCAAGTAAACTTGTAAATACTTTTGAAACCGAAGCAATCGGGTATTTGATATTGATGTTAGTCCCGTTGATCTTGGTCATGTTCTGGTCCATGTCGCATTTACTAATTAATTTTGCGCCATAAACAGAATTCGCCACCAAAGAGCCGGCTAAAAAAGACAAAAGAATAGTTTTGTTTACAAGTTTATTTAACATCACGTACCACCTGTTTGTTGTGACATAAAGCAAGATAGTAACCGTGTTAAAACGAATATATGGGGTTTGATGTAAACAGTGTCTAGTTATGTATCAAATTGAGCTGTAAATTGTTAGACAGCGGATCGTGTAATTTTTGACTTCTGGACCCAAAGATTTTTTTATTTCTACAATAACGAAAAAGGCTTTGCACTTTTAAAACGTCTCCCTAAAATAATAGATAAGGCAACGGTTTCTATTTCAATATAATTAACTTTATAGCGAAAATAGATTTAACCTAGCTGGCCAGATTAGTTGTCTCAAACGCAACCTCTGGTCCTCGATTCGGAGAATCGGGAACAAAAAACTGGTAAAATAAATTTACTGGTTTTATTCAAGGAAGGAGTTCACTCAATGGCGAACAAAAATACAGCCGACACTCAACAACTACCCTTACTTCCTCTACGTGACCTCATCATTTTTCCACATATGATGATGCCGTTATTCGTAGGTCGTGAAAAAAGCATCAACGCTCTAGAAGATGCTATGAGTAAACAAACCGATATCATTTTAGCAGCGCAAAAAGATGCTAAAACGAATAACCCTGAAGAAAAAGATATCTATTCAATCGGTACAGTCGGCTCGATCATCCAACTTTTACGTTTACCGGATGGTACAGTAAAAGTTTTAGTTGAAGGTAAACGCAGAGCCCGCATTAAAGGTTTCGTACCAAATGATGGTTTCTTCGTAGTTAACTGTGAAGTCATTGATGAAGAAGTTGAAAATCCAACTGAAGCGTCGGCATTAGTAAGATCAGTTAAATCAACTTTCGAAACATACGTTAAATTAAACAAACGTATTCCACCTGAAATTTTAATGCGCGTTTCTAGCATTGAAAATCCAGGTGAATTAGCTGACATCATCGTGGCTCAGCTAAATCTTAAATTAGAAGATAAGCAAAACGTGTTAGAGATCTTAGATCCATCTAAACGTTTAGAAAATCTATTAAACTTAATGACGGGCGAGATCGAAATTCTAGAAGTAGAAAAGAAAATCCGTACACGTGTTAAGAAACAAATGGAAAAATCTCAGAAGGAATACTATTTGAATGAGCAAATGCAAGCCATTCAAAAAGAACTTGGTGAAAAAGATGATTACCAAGCTGAGTTAGAAGATCTTGCACAAAAGTGTAAAGACAAAAAAATGCCTCAAGAGGCAAAAGATAAAGTTAATAAAGAAATCAAAAAACTTAAACTTATGTCGCCAATGAGTGCTGAAGCTACAGTTGTAAGAAATTACATTGACTGGGTTTTATCATTACCTTGGAACGACTACTCAGAAGATCGTCATGACGTGAAAAACGCTAAGAAAATCTTAGATGAAGATCACTGGGGATTAGAAAAAGTTAAAGATCGTATCTTAGAATACCTTGCTGTTTTAAGTTTATCGAAAAACATGCGTGGACCTATCATTTGTTTAGCGGGTCCTCCGGGCGTAGGTAAAACATCTTTAGCTAGATCTATCGCTGAATCTTTAAATCGTCCATTCGCGCGTATCTCTTTAGGTGGCGTGCGTGATGAAGCTGAGATTCGCGGTCACAGAAAAACTTACGTCGGTGCGATGCCAGGTAAAATCCTGCAAGCATTACGTAAAGTTGATAAAGGTAATCCCGTTCTTTTATTAGACGAAATCGATAAAATGGCGAATGACTTCCGCGGTGACCCGGCATCAGCGATGTTAGAAGTTTTAGATCCAGAGCAAAACTCAACGTTTTCT
>CAMLRE010000453.1 GCA_946482355.1 uncultured Bdellovibrio sp. | reverse complement strand
ACTCTGCGCCGCTAGAGCTAATGATCATCGGTGGTGCCGCATTAGGTGCTTACATCATTGCAAATCCAATGAAAGTTATCAAAGCAGGTATCAAATTAGGGATGCACGCGATGACTTCAAAAGGTCCGCAGAAAAAAGATTATTTAGATTTATTGCAAATGCTTTTCCAATTATTCCAAGTGTTTCGTAAAGAAGGTCCACAAGGGGTAGAGAAGCACATCGAGCAACCAGAACAAAGTGATATCTTTAAAGCTTATCCAACAGTGATGAAGAATCACCACGCGGTTCACTTTTTATGTGACACGATGAAAGTTATTTTATCGACTGACTTATCACAGTACGACATCGACGACTTAATGGATAACGACTTAAAAGCAATCCACGCCGAAGAACACTTAGCACAACATGCGGTGCAAATGGTGGCAGATGGTTTCCCGGGTTTAGGTATCGTTGCTGCCGTATTAGGTATCGTAAAAACGATGGGTCACTTAACTGAAGGTAATGAAAAGATCGGTCAATTAGTTGCCGGCGCCCTGGTTGGAACGATGTTAGGGGTATTCGGTGCCTATGGTCTTATTGGTCCAACAGCGACTAAAATGGCTGCAGATATCGAAGCTGAAGGAAGATTTTTAAACTGTATTAAAGCAGCCGTAGTTGCTCTTCAACGTGGTTCGCCTCCGTTAGTATGTGTTGAGTACGCTCGTCGTACGATCATGCCGGAAGAGCGTCCTTCATTTGATGAATTAGATAAAGCGACAAAAGATATTAAAAAAGCTGCGGCGTAGTAGGGTTCAATGGCTAAGAAGCAACAGATCGTTATTAAAAAGATTATCGTACAAGGCGGCGGTCACCATGGTGGATCGTGGAAGGTTGCCTTGGCCGATTTCATGACGGCGATGATGGCGTTCTTCTTAGTTATGTGGCTGATGTCACAATCAGATCAAACTAAAAAAGCGATCTCTGATTATTTCTCAACACCATCAGTGATTGAATACAATTTCCAAAACTTCGGTGCAGAAATTACTTTAGAGAAATTATTTTTGGATTTCGTGAATGAACCCTTAAAAGCGATGCAAAGCTTTATGGAGCCTTCAACGAAGAGCCCGAATGTTTTAGATATGGGTTCAGAAAAAGTTGTGGCAGCCTACATGGCGGACAAAATGACTGACATTGCAAAGAACGTAGAAATTTCGCAAGACGGTTTTGATTTTGATATTCCAGATGTTTATTTATTCGAACGCGGAAGTTCACAACCAAAAGTGGGCTTTGTCGATGTGATGGATAAATTAACTGCGGTAACTGCGGGATTAAAAGATGCTGAGATCAAAGTGACTTCAGCGTTATTTATTCAACTAGTGGCAGATCAAAAAGCAAAAACGGCTGATAAAGTAGCGTTAGAACGTTTAGCATTAGTGACAAATAAAGTGAATGCGGCGTTTGATTCCAACACGAACACTGTGGTTGGAGCTACGAACATTAAAGATAAAAAAGGCGATTACGATCCAGAACGTTTGATGGGATTTATTCGTGTCAGCATCCGTCAAAAAGAAGTTGAAGGTAAAAAACGCCGTAAGTTAGAAAGCTTATTCGGTAGTCCAAAACAAGAAAGTAAATTAGATCTAGTGCCGCAAGAAAAACCAAAAGCAAAACCTGCTCCTGGTGCGGATCCGAATCTAAATTTAGTTAATCCGGTGGATATCGAAGTGATGAAGCTTGATCAGGAATTCAATCCGGGCAGCAATCTTAAAGAGTAGTTTCTAGTAATTTAACTGAAAACCAAGAAAATAACCCGGGCGAGAACGATCACCAAATTGTGAAGTATTGCTCGGTAAAGTCATACCGGCTTCAATGCGGCTATTTGGAAAAGCGTTGTAATAACCAGTTGCCAATAAATCGATGTAATTTGCGTAAACTTGTGAATACTCCATCGTGTATCCGGCCCCTAACTCGTAACCCGTTCTTTCGCTAAACTTGGTATTCATTTTTACGCGGGCGTAATAGGCGGATGACCCCGTGCCTTCGTAGTTATTTTGCCACTCCAAAAGTCCAGAGAATTTAGAATAATCTAATCTAAAACCATAGCGAATGCCGTTACGGTTTTGTGTTTTATAAAAGTGATCATCATGAACGTAAAAAACAAATTTTGAATTGGATTGAAAATCGACAAAAACTTCAGCGACATATTTAAGCCAAAGGTTATCATCGTCATTTCCTAGTTTAGAAATGTTAGAGCCCCAGAAACCTAATTTAAATTGACTACCAAGATTAACTAATACCGTCGCATTCATAGCAAAACCGTTATTGCTGTAAGAAAGGCCACGATCAAGAAAGTTTGAAGTTAAGCGGGCATAACCAGAGATACCGTAGTTCGGAGTTGCACCGCCGCCACCTTTGTCAGATTTTTTATCTTTCTCACCTGGTTGTGCCGAATAGGTAGGAGCCGCCATTGCTAACTGTGAAGCCAGCGTAAAAACAAAAAGAAGTGAAGCAGCCTTATGGCGCAAGAACGTCATTGTTTTATTGTCAGAATTAATGCACAAATAAGCAATCA
>CAMLRE010000452.1 GCA_946482355.1 uncultured Bdellovibrio sp. | reverse complement strand
CATAGCACGGTATTCAGCCCCTGAGTCTTTAAATTTACCTGATGTGATTGTGTAACGTTTTACTTTAGCCCAAGAGTATAAATCTTCTAAGTTAGCAAACTCCATGATCACGCCGATTGAACCAATCATCGTGCCTGGGGCCACCATTAAGTGATCGCAACCCATTGCTGAATAGTAACCACCTGAAGCGATCAAACCTGTTGATACACACACGATTGGTTTTTTTGTTTCAGCTTTAGCGCGTTTAATTTCGTAGTAGATTTCTTGTGAAGGACCAACCGCCCCGCCCGGAGAATTGATTTCAATCACGATGGCTTTGACAGCGTCTTCTTCAGAATAGCGTTTTAAGTTTTGTAAAAACTTTTTGCCATTCATGATCACACCGTTGATCTCTAAATGCAGAATTTCATTTTTACCTAAACTTAAAGTCCCTTCTTCTTCAGAATCTGGAAACGTGGTCGTCGCCACCTTGTAACCGCGGTAACCAAGAAATACCGCAAACCCAATAAACAAACCTAAAATAAACTTCTTACGAAAAGACATGTTTTTCATCAAAATCTCCATCATGGAAAAACGTAGGGAAACTACCCTATAAATTCTAATGAAAAGAATAAAAAAAGGGAGCAATTTCTTGCTCCTTTTTAAGCTATAAATTGTTTTTTACGCTTGTGGTCAGTAATTAGTCTTTTTTAAGACCTTTTAATTGATCACCGAATACATCACCAAAGCTTGTTTTTGATGTTGCAGTCGCTTTTTTCACGTACTCATCAACGTCGCCTTTTTGTTCGCGAAGTTTAACAAGTTTAGCAGAAAGACCCACTTTACGTGCATCTTTATCGATAGTGATTACTTCAGCTTTAATTTTATCGCCTGGTTTAACAACGTCTTCAACAGAGTTAACTTTATCAGTTGTTAATTCAGAGATATGGATTAAACCTTCGATGTCTGATTCAAGTTCAACGAATGCACCGAAATCAACAGTTTTAGTCACTTTCACTTCGTGTTGTGTACCAATACCGTATTTAGTTTCGATTTGTGCCCAAGGATCACCTTCAAGTTGTTTGATACCTAAAGAGAATCTTTCGTTTTCAGTGTCAACGCCAAGAACAACTGCTCTTACTTTTTGACCTTTAGCAAACATTTCTGAAGGGTGATTTACACGTTTAGTCCAAGAGAAATCAGAGATGTGAACTAAACCATCGATACCTTCTTCGATACCAACGAACACACCGAAGTCAGTGATAGATTTAACTTCACCTTCAATGATTGTTCCTGGTGGGTATGTTTCTTTCATTTCTAACCAAGGGTTAGCTTGAAGCTGTTTCATACCTAAAGAGATACGACGATTTTCAGTGTCGATAGCTAAAACTTGTACATCAACTTGTTGGTCAACTTGAACCATTTGGTTGGCGTGTTTTACACGTTTAGTCCATGACATTTCAGAAACGTGGATTAAACCTTCAATACCTTCACCTAATTCAACAAATGCACCGTACTCAGCTACTGATACTACTTTACCTTTGTGTTTAGAACCGATTGCGTATTGAGAGTGTACGTTAGCCCATGGATCATCAGTTAATTGTTTCATACCTAAAGATACGCGTTCTTTTTCAGTGTCGTATTTTAAGATTTTAACTTTGATTTCATCGCCAACATTGATCATCTCAGATGGGTGTTTAATACGGCCCCAAGACATATCAGTGATATGTAATAAACCATCTAAACCACCTAAATCGATGAATGCACCGTAATCAGTGATGTTTTTAACAAGACCAACTACTGTAGCGCCTTCTTTCATTTGATCAGCTGTTTGAGCTTTTAATGAATCGCGCTCTTGTTCAAGAATCGCGCGGCGAGATAATACGATGTTGCCACGTTTTTTGTTGAACTTGATAACTTTGAATTTGTATTTTTTGCCTAAGTAAACATCCATGTTACGTACTGGACGTAAATCGATTTGTGAACCAGGTAAGAATGCTTTAACGCCGATATCTACAGATAAGCCGCCTTTTACTTTAGCAACTACTAAACCTTCGATAATTTCTTCGTTTTCAGCAGCTTTAGAAATATCAGACCAAGCACGTAACATGTCAGCTTTATCTTTAGATAATGCGATCATGCCGTTTTCGTTTTCGATACGGTCGATTAATACTTCTACTTTATCGCCAGCTTTAACTTGGCGAACACCGTCTACGATACGGAATTCATTGATTGGGATTAAGCCTTCAGATTTGTAGTTGATATCAACTAATACGTAATCTGATTGAACTTCAACAACAGTACCAGTAACTACGTCACCTACTTTGAAGTCTTGTTCTTTAGTCGAAGCTTCGAAAAGTTTTTCGAACTCCCCAGCTTTATTTGCACCAGAGTGAATACCTGGGTTCGCTGGAATTTTTGAGTCTTCAGCATCTAGCATCGCTAATACTGATAGTTTCTCTTTTTGGCTTTTACTTAACGTTTTGTTCATGTTTTCTTTTTTTTCCTTTTCACGCAAAGAGTCCTCTTGGAACTCTAAGGTTGAAGAGTCGTTCTACGGGAGTTTATTTAGCTGGTCAATGGAGAATT
>CAMLRE010000451.1 GCA_946482355.1 uncultured Bdellovibrio sp. | reverse complement strand
AAACTTTCTACCCAACTAATTACTTAGTGACGGGTCACGATATTATTTTCTTCTGGGTGGCCAGAATGATCGTGATGGGCGTTGAATTTAAAAAAGATGTGCCGTTTAGAACTGTGTATGTTCACGGTTTAGTGCGTGATAGCCAAGGCCGTAAGATGTCTAAATCTTTAGGTAACTCGATTGATCCAATTGATATGATCGATAAATACGGAGCCGATGCTTTACGTTTTAGTTTCTTAGCGCACTTATTTAGCGGTAAAGATTTTAAATTCTCTGAACAGCGTTTAGAGGGCTACCGTAACTTTATGAATAAAGTTTGGAATGCATCTCGTTTCGTATTATCGAACATTGCTGATATGCCTATTCCAGCTGAAGGCTTAAAAGCTTTACCGAATAAAGCGCATACAAGTGTTTTTGACCAATGGATTATTTCAAAATTAGGTGAAGTAGAAAAGAAAGTTCAGGAATCTTTAGAGGCTGAAAAGTTCTCTGAAGCGGCTTTAGAGTTATATCACTTTATCTGGAATGAGTTCTGTGACTGGTATATTGAATTTTCAAAACCAATCATGCAATCAACGAACGTTGAAGAAAAACGCGCAACACAATTAGTGATGGCGCAGGTTCTAAACCGTATGATCAGACTTCTTCACCCGTTCTGCCCGTTTATCACAGAAGAAATCTACGCAAAACTTCCGCTTAAAGGCGAAGCTTGTATCATCGATCAATATCCAACAACGGCTAACGATAAAGAATTATTAGCTTTAGGTAATAAAAAATCTGAGCACGAAATTGATATCGTAAAAGAGGTGATCACAGCGATTCGTAATATCCGCGGCGAAAACCGCATTAGCCCGGCTACAAAATTAACGGTTCGCTTAGGTGTGACTGAAGCTTCAGTTCAAAAAACATTAAGCGAAAATCGTACAGCGATTATGACAATCGGTCGTCTAGAAAGCTTAGATATCGGCGCTGATGGCAACTTAATGAAATGTGCCGTAGCTCCGGTTTCAGTTCGCGAAGCACAAGTAAAAGTGATTATCCCGCTTGAAGGCTTAGTTGATTTTGGTGAAGAGTTAAAACGTATCCAAAAAACAATCGAAAAGCTTGATAAAGACATCAACTTACTGACAAACAAACTTTCTAACGAAAAGTTCGTAGCAAACGCTGATGAAGACGTGATCGCAGCCGACCGCCAATTACTGGCGCAATCAAAAGTGCAGATCGTTTCATTAAAAGAAGCATTAACTCGTTTTCAATAAGGTCTTAACGATGATTCAAGGGATTAACCACATTACTTTAAGTGTTAAATCCCTTGATGAGTCTTTTACTTTCTATCGCGATATCTTGGGTTTTCGCCCCTTGATGAGAAAATCTAAATCCGTGTACTTCTTAGCCGGTGATCTTTGGTTCTGTATAGAAGAAGACCCTGCTGTGAGACCTCAAGCCTTGCCTGAATACACACATATTGCCTTTTCTGTTGAGCAAAAAGACTTCGCGGCTATCGCTGAAAAATTTAAAAAATTAAATGTGACTCTTTTTAAAGAAAATAAATCTGAAGGTGATTCAATTTATTTTCTTGATCCAAACGGACACAAACTTGAACTTCATGTGGGCAACTGGCAATCACGCTTACAGGTTTATCGTGGCCAGCCCAACACTGAATTTTTTGATTAATTACTCGAACACAAAGCCTACACCCCATTCATACAAGTAAGGCATTTTAGGAACTACCGTGCGGCTATAGTGCTTCCATAGATTTTTTGGTTTATCAGAAAAGCGGTTTTCTTTTGTAGGAATACGCTTTCCTTTATAGTCCTGCGGAATGATTAAATAGAACAATCTTTCAGTTTGCACCTGTGATTTATCATCAAAAGTAAATTCTAATGGTGCGACTTTATCTAACTGCGCACTCGCTTGCGGGTATACACAGTATTTTAGAGCTTCAGGAATTTTCACAGACCAGTATTCAGCAAAGTCAGTTCTAGCTTGATTCGGAAATTCGTATTTAGCCAAACCTTCCATCATAAATTTAAAAATTTCTTTTCTTGTTCCGCAGAAACCTTGTGTACTTTGAAAATGTTCATCACTAACTCGCGCATCGTAGAATAAATATGGATACCATGTGTTCTCAGAATAAATACTGCCTTTACGAAGTTCACCAGTAATTTCTTTTTCTTTAAACGACGGAACTGTCGCTAAGAAATTAAAATTACTTCCGGTAAATTTTAATTTAAATTTACCTTCGTCTTTTCCGGTTAAGTAGATATTAGGCTTACCCATCGCAATGTTACCGCCGTGCGGATAATAGTTTCCGCCACAGCCGTACATGCTCCAACCACACGGGTTGTAGAAGTTTTGATTAAACTGTTGGTATCCCCAACCACCCCACCAAGGAGACGGCCATAAGTTATAAGACATCGGATTAAAAGCCGCAGGTTTGGCATAGCCCATTGAAGTTTCCATACCTGTTGAGGCCGTTTTACGAACTGACTTTGATAACTTCACGTCAATTATTTTATTCGGCAGATCAGAAATCTGAATCACATCTTGAAACGAACAACCTTCTTTA
>CAMLRE010000450.1 GCA_946482355.1 uncultured Bdellovibrio sp. | reverse complement strand
AACCACCGCGGTGAGCGTGATGAATTGTTTTAGCCGCCGGTGCTTTTAACAAACGCGGTTTAATTTCTTCATCTTGCAGGCAATCTAACATTAATTGTTTTAACGGCTGAATTTCAACCGCTTGCACCATTTGAAATAATTCAGAATACAGCGCATGCGTATCGATTTGACGTTCTTTAATTTTATAATCGTCTTTATTTAAAGATGGATCATCGACTTTTTCCAAGCGGTGAATGATCAACTGTTTACGTTGATTATAAATTTGAATAACACCTTTAACTTTAACTAAATCACCGATTTCAAAACGTGTTTGAATATCATCGATGTTATCCCAGATACGGCCATCTAATTGACCTGATTGATCACCGATTAAAATAGTTAAAAAAGACTTACCCGTTTTACCTACACCTAAGATTTTATCTTTAACTAAAAAAATACGATCCTGAACCGGGTCTTTATCATTTAAATTTTTGATCGGTGTATTCATAAATCTACTTCTTTAGTTATTTTTTAATATTAAATATAGCCGAACACATTTTATCGCTATAGCGTGAATCCGACAGATTTAAGTGCGTCAGATAGTATTGAATTCCTTTTTTAAAGACAAATACATACTGACCCGAGAGCACGTGCGCATAAGTTTGATCAACAGTGTTTAGTTTTAAAAAGTTCTTTTCCTGCAATTTAGCGAATTTGGGCTTTAAATCGACCCATTGACCGCAACCTAAACCGTACTCTTCACCACGAATATTCACTTTTGGAGAATCGCTGATGTAAAACACAAACATCAGTTCCGGCTTAGTCGTAAATTGTTCTGCCGGAAAATGTAAATAAAAACTGCCTTCACCTGTGACATAGTCTTTTAAATCAAGACCACCGCCACCGTTTGTTAATTTAAATAACAAATCCGGAGAACTTAAAACATTTTTTTGATCAGAATGAATTTGAACTTCTAAATCGGTAAACAAATATTCAGGCTCGATTTTACTTTCAGGGCCCATACTTTTTTTGATTTCAGTAAAAATTTCTTCAGGCACTTTAAAATCGGCCGCCAAGGATTTATTAACGATCACCTTAGGCTTTGATTCGTGAGGTTTTTCACAGCTTGAGAAAAGCAGTACTAATCCTGAAATCAGAATTAAAAATCTCACTCGGCAGACCCTTTAACTTCTAAGAACGGGATAAAATCTTCACCGGCTCCTGAGTTAGCTTGCACGAAAGCCTGTTTTTTAGAGGGTTCCATAGTTACAAGCTGAGCCCATAACCCTAAGATGTTTTTTTCTGACCGTAAGAAATTCACATGCGCCGTAAAACCATCATCAATTAATGATGTCTGTGAGTTCACTTTTTGTTTAGCTAATATCATAACGTAGTGGCCAGCTGCATTTAACTTTGAAATATCTAAAGTTTTTTCCTGAGCTACAACCGCTGAATAGTTTTTTAAGGCGTAATCAAGCTGTAATCTTAGGTTTGCAAGCTCTGCCGGATCTTCAATTAGGCTTTGATACGCTGAAAATAAACTTTGCGCCGCAGAAACTTCGCCTAACTCAAGCTTCATGTGCATTTCGACCACAAACTTTTGTGAAGGTGTTAACGACGGCTTTAACTTTTCATAAACGCTACGTAAAGTGAATGTCGAATAAATTCCCGAAAATACCGATAATGGTACCTGGAATCTTTGACGAAAACCCAGAGGCATTGCCACATAGTTTTTATAATCACGGGCGAATTTTTCTTCACGCACCGTGCGCTTATCTAAAAGCATATTGATCATTAATAATTCTTTTTTGAAATCAGCCGCTTTTTCTGTATAGCGTTCGATTTCGTGATTTAACATACTTTCAGTTTCCGGGTTTTGTGTAGGCTTTGCTAACTCGCTGATCGCCCAACCAAATAACCAACGGCCTTTTGAAACCGTATTATATAATTCAGAATATGTTTTTGTGGCTTGATCAAATTTACCTTCGTAATAACTTAAAATCGCATCGTTTTCTTTGATCAATTCACTGCTCGGATCTAAATCTTTGGCACGAATTAATGATTCACGGGCTTTTTTAAGATCTTGATCTTGCAATGACTGAATAAATTGAACGATATCTAATAAAGCTTTACGTTGATCGTTTACACCGGGATTAGATTTTAAGTTATTGATCGTTTGAGTACCGTTAATGTAGCCCACAGAATCAAGCTTAGGAATCATCGGAATAATTTCAGGTAAAACCTGGCGCTGAACTTCAGGCGACATATTTCCGAAAATTTCGACCACTTTATTTTCTAAACCATACAGCGAGTATTTGCGAATTTGTGCAATGGATTGCTGTTCTTGTTTTTTCTTATCACGCTGTTGATAGAAGTGTGAACCGCCCGCAACGACGATAACCGCCAGTAAGATCGAAATTAAAATCATTAACGTTAATTTAGAACGTTCGCGAATTTGTGAATTAACTGCAGGATCAGCGGCCGAAACATACTGCTGTGGAGCTTTTGTTTTTGCCACAGCGGTGGCCGTAGCCGGGGCTGCTGCTGGAGCTTGTGGTTTTAGCGGTTTTGGTGCTGGTGTTTCTTCTTCTGTAA
>CAMLRE010000449.1 GCA_946482355.1 uncultured Bdellovibrio sp. | reverse complement strand
ATTTAATTCAGAAGAAAAAGGCAGTGGCAAATTCATTAAAGCGTAAACCGAGTTACAATAGCCTTGGTATAAATCTTCGGCTTTTTGTTTATTTTGCAAAGATAGAGGCTGAGGCTTCTGGCCATATTTGGTTTTACAAATTTCTTTAAAATCAACCAGGGTATTTAATGATTCTTCTTTTGAAGCATTTAAAGCGTTGTACCATTCAGAGTCTTTATAAACTTCGCGTAAAAATTCTTTAGAAAGACTGCGACCGCGACTGATTAAACGAAGTTCATCAATGCCAATCGAATCAACCAGCATAAAATCACGCTCTGAACTTTCACCTTGAATGAATGCAAATTCAACTTTTCCATCCCAAAGCTCTAGACCCATTTTTTGATGAAAGTCTTTTAAGCTCAGCGCGATTTCAGTCGCAAGATTTTTTAGCTTTTGAAACTCAGCTTCACTCAGGCCTGAAATTGTGCGCGCTTCATCGTAAGTTAAATAACGATCGCCCGTTTCTAATTTAGTTGAAAAATCAATAAGCGGTTTTTCTAACATCTCTCCTTCAGTTGGAACTGAAGTTAAGCCGAATTGTTTTATTAATTCAGGGTTTGCTTTAAAACGTTTTGATAAAGAGTTACCTTTGGCTAAACCTAACCGAAAAATCACCTCTAATGGAACTAACGCATTTACTAAACGGTCTTGATAAGCGCGGTAGTTATAAACGGCGCCTTGCTTTGTTGGACGAACAACCCGAACGTTTTTAACTTGGCAGCAATTTGTTACACCCGATCCGACAAGACCCAACATATGGTGTTTAAGACCGATCTGCTTTTCTAGATATTGAAAAAAAGCGTAGCCCATTAAATTTAAAGCAGCCCCTTTACCCGCGATTTGATCAGGCATTTCACCCCAATCAAAAATCGAATAACGATCAGAGTATTCAAAAACTAAAGAATCATCCGAAGCTAAGCCTCGAACGTTTTTCACCGAACCTTGATATAACAGAGGGGGTAATTGATTCATAACTACGCCTCTCTGTGCGCTTGGCGCATTTCGCTGAATGATTTTGTGTTACAATCAACTGGGTATTTTCCGTCGATGCAAGCCATGCAAAGCTTTTCTGAACCAATCGATTTTTTTAAACCCTCAGTGGTTAAATAAAAAATATGATCGGCCCCTAACATCTTTGCCACTTCGGGCTCAGTTTTACCATGAGCCACTAATTCATTCGGGTCTGGAAAATCAACTCCGTAAAAACAAGGATGGCGAATAGGCGGACAAGTTGAAGCTAAGTAAACTTCATTAGCGCCAGCCTCACGAACCATATCGATGATTTTTTTTGACGTTGTTCCGCGCACAACTGAATCATCAACTAACATTACATTCTTACCTTTAATTTCAGAAGCGATCGCCGTTAATTTTAACTGCACCGCACGCTTACGTGATTCTTGGGTATTTAAAATAAAACTACGCTGGATGTAGCGATTTTTAATTAAAACTTCGCGGTACGGAATTCCTAATGTTTCACTCATGCTGATCGCAGCCACACGCGATGTTTCAGGAATAGGAACAATGATATCTGGCTTAATCGCGCCAGAATCAATTTTAGAACGAATCTCTTCGGCTAAATGTTTACCAAAATTTAAGCGTGCCCCGTAAATACTAACATCTTCTAACTTAGATTCAGGATTTGAGAAGTACACATACTCAAACATGCAGGTTTTATGAGGAATCTTATTCTTAGTTGAATAATTCGATGACGAATAAACTTCGCCCGTATGATCGATAAAGATAATTTCACCTGGGCTTAAATCGCGCACCACTTCGTAGCCTAAGAAGTTTAAAGCATTTGTTTCTGAGCTTGCGCAGTAACTGATACCAAAATTATTTGGCTGCTGTTTTTTTTCTTCTTCAGTTAAACGTCTGCGACCTAAAATTAACGGTCTAATGCCGTGCGGATCACGAAAAGCAAAGAATCCTTTCTCTGCAACAACCCCTAAAACTGAAAATCCCCCTTTGGCTTGATCAAAGAGGGATTTAACAGAGGATTGAAATTTATCGAAAGAAAAGTTTAAGTCATTTGTGGCTAATAGATTTTGCGAAAGAATATTTAATAAGGCTTCAAGATCGTTTTGCGTAAATAGGATTCGGTTCGCGGTTTCTTTAAGGTCTTTTTTTAACTGGTAATAATTTACTAAATTACCGTTATGAACCATTCCGATACCGAAAGGATAATTCACCATCATTGGTTGCAGATCCCTTTTGGCGTCGAGTGCGGTCTTTGGCCCCACCGTCGCATACCTTGTATGCCCGATACTGATATCGCCGCTAATGCCGTAAAGTTTTGATTCATCAAATACCTTAGAAACTAAACCGACATCTTTATATAATGAGAAATTTTTTGATTGGGAATTAAACGAAAGGATCCCAGCTGCGTCTTGACCACGGTGCTGCAAAAGTTGCAGACCTTGTTGAACCTCTTGAGATGAATACGGAGTTCCAAAAACTCCAATTACACCGCACATGGGTACTCCTATAAAAAAACATCACATATGTTACTAGTCTACTGAACACATGGATGGTTAAGTGTTGTG
>CAMLRE010000448.1 GCA_946482355.1 uncultured Bdellovibrio sp. | reverse complement strand
CTGATGAAACAGTTTCTAACTGGAGTGAATTTAGCTCGTTTGCGGTAGAAGATTACAAATTATCTTTTACAAATATGGATGAAAATATCGGTGGAATCGGTAAAGACTTACAAAATAAAAATGTGGCTTTATTGCAATGGACACCACTTAGTGACGCCGCTTCTTACGAAGTTTCTGTTTATCAAACACAACGTTATGAAATTAACACCCTAAGTGCGACTCGTGATATTAAAAAAAGTCAGATTTTCAGTGAGGCTCCATCAGCCGTTTTAAAAGATTTAAAAACTGCAGAAGCCACGGTTCCAGACCTTGAATCAGGCTCTTACACGGTGAAAATTATTGCACGTAATGCGCAAAGTAAAATTATTGCGGCCCAATTATTACCTGTAGATCTTTATGAAAAAGAAAAACTAAGTCCACGAGTCATCACACCAGCCAATACTTTCGTGCGCGAAATCAGCTGGAATAATGTAGCTGACTTTAGAAAATACGGTATTGCTGTTTATCAAAAAAATGTTGATCCGTTAGAAATGCAAAAGTTTTCTACGCTAACATTTTATGGCACGACTTTTAGAATCCCAGCGTCATGGGGTGGTGGTGAATACACATTCTGTGTAAAAACAAATATTAAAGGCCAGATCTATTCAACAGATGCGTGTATCGATTTTTCGGTTAAAGAGGGTGATCGCACACTTGTGGCTGAAAATAGATTCTATCGTGATATCGTAAAAGCTAAAGCGCAGCAGTACTATCATCATTTTAATGTGATCTCTTCAACGATTGATTATAAATCTGAATTTCCATCGCAATCATCGTTAGTTGAAATCAACGGTCAGGTTCTTAATTTTTCATACAGTAAAAATGACCCTGGTTTTACAGATTCGTTAAATCAGTATTATAAAATTAATGCAGGCTACTTTAAATTGCCGGCAAAGGGTGAATTCATTTACGATCTTCGTTATGGTCAAGAATTTTCGCACTATAACTCTTATCCGACAGTTTATAAAGTCAATGCCGGCATTGGTTTTGACCGTTTAATTCAGACAACGACTGATCCGCAATCAGCTACGCAGTTAAATATTTTTTCTCAGCATTTCTTAAATCTTTTTGCGAATGCCAGCGTTCAATACAACTATTTAGCCCGTTACGCTGTTGATTTCAGAGTCGGTTATCAAAAGCCAGTCTACCAAGTAACGCAATCTAATAATCAAGAGTTGCAACAAGGTCGCACGATTGATTATTCAATCAATGCGTTATTTAACCACGGAACCCAAGGCGACCGTTTTGAAGTGGGTTATCTTTTTAAGTCCAGCGAATACGAATTTAAAGATCCATCAAACAGAAACAACAAGGTTTCACAGTCGGGCCATTATATTAATGTGGGCTATATCATGGAGGCTAATTTATGACATTGAAGCTCATGTTTAAATATTTCTTAGGTTTAACTTTGATTGTCGGTGTGTTTGCAAAACTTTCTTGGTCGCGCACTGAAAGTACATTAAAAGAATTTATTGTCAATCAAGCGATGACTCAGCTTCATGTAACTTCAGCAACAAAAGCTAACGAAGTCGAAGCTCGTATTAAGTATTACCAGATGGCATCGCAAGATATCGTTAAAAAACTATTAGTTAAACGTGAAAACTTCGGTACTGAAGGTATTGATTCTGATCTTGTTGCTGTTGATTTATTCGTAGCCAAAGATGGTAAATATAGCGCTGTTGCAAATTTCACAAACAGCGACTTTATCAGTAACAGAAGTTTAACTCATGATTTTATCAAAGAAACCGTGGGTGCAAATCCTCTGGATTTTACGCGCTTACAGTTTGAAAAGCATTTTGTGCAAAAACTAACTGCGACTGACAAAAAAACGCAGCTTTTAGCGATTGTGACTTCTTTGCCAGAACAACAAGGTGTTATTGCCGTTTATGCTGATCTTCAGCGTTTTCAGGCTTTATTTACACCGGTTCCAGGTTTTAGCCAGTTTATGTTTGAGCCGGTGGGTGGAGTAATGGCTCAAAGTGGCGAGTCGTTATCAATTGATATTAATGAACACCCTGCTTTTGTTGAATTAAATAAAAATAACAAATCAGTTATTCAAACAAAATACTTAGATAAAGTAACAACTGATAACTATTATGCATCAATTGTAAAAAGTGCGAGTGGTTTTTATATTTTAACAGAATCGCCAGAAGGATATCTTTGGCAGTCGGTTTATTTATTAAAATCCAGTTTTTCTCAGGCCGTAGGTATTTTATTTTCGTGCATCGTGGTGCTGTTATCACTTATGGGTTTATTCGCTTCACAAAAAATGAAGCATTTATCACAGCAACTTGAAGATTACTCGCAACGCCGTGAAATCTTACCAGTCATTAAAGAGAGCGTTTTAAAAGACGAATTTGACCAGTTATCTCAGCAAATCAATTCAACTTTTGTGAATGTTGATAGAAGTGCTAAATTCGGTGAAGTGATTCAAAAGTTTGAACGCGTGAATTTAGCTGATAAACTAAATTTCAAAGCAGTTAACCTTGAACTAACTGAATCAGATGTTTTAGTGGTTCAGTTAGAGCTTATCGGCGATAATCCAG
>CAMLRE010000447.1 GCA_946482355.1 uncultured Bdellovibrio sp. | reverse complement strand
GCCATAACTAAGAACGGATGATCAAGCTTGTAAGATGAATCACCGATTGTAACTTGTTTTTCAGCCATCGCTTCAAGTAACGCTGATTGAACTTTCGCCGGTGCACGATTGATCTCATCGGCTAACACGATGTTAGCAAAGATTGGTCCTTTTTTCGCCGAGAACTCACCTGATTTTGGATTGAACACCATCGTACCAATTAAATCTGTTGGTAATAAATCCGGTGTGAACTGAATACGTTGAAAGTGTAACGAAATCGTTTGCGCTAAAGTTGAGATCGTTAAAGTTTTTGCTAAGCCAGGAACACCTTCTAAAAGAATGTGACCACCTGTTAGTAATCCCATCACGATTCCTTCGATCATCTCACGCTGACCGACGACCACTTTGTTCATTTCATTCATCATTTGCACAACAAACAAACTTTGTTCTTTAACGGCTTGATTCAGTGCTGCAACATCCATATTCGACATAGTTATCTCCATGATAATCTTTTGACCCCTTATATTTTGGCATAAATAGGCTTGATTTCAACCTGTGATCACATAAAATTGACTAAATGAAGACCCTGACTCAAGTCTGGTTAATTTGTGCAGCCAGCTGTTTTATTTTTTTAATTTTAGGATTTCAGGTCGGCGGCCGCTTAGGCTTGCTGGTCGCCTTTTTATTATGTTTAGTTTTGCTGTACCTCATCTTTCACAAAGGTCTTAAAATTTTTGTAAACCGCACCAGCGCTAAAGAGATCGTTGGTATTGACCCCTACGAGCTAACTGGACTTTTTAAACAAAATGCGCTGGCTTACGGGATTAGGAAAGTCCGCTTCTTCGTGACCGATAAGCCAACGCCCCCGCTGGTCTGGCCCGAGTTTTCTAACCAACTTGTGGTTTTCTTAAATAGCCAAACTCTGGAACAGTTAAATCCAGCAGAAAAAAAATTACTTGTGCACATGCTTTTAAGTCATGGCTTTTTACATTCAAAACTTACGCGTAAAACTTTGGGATTAATTTATATTTCGTTATCGCCGCTTGAAAAAATATTTGCTCCACTTTTCAATGCCGTAGCTTATGCGCTAGGTCTATCGAAAGAAATTTACAAAGCCGATCTAAAAGCTTTGTCTGTATCGCAAGCACAAAACTTCGAGTTCGGATTACTTCTTCACAAGCTGCATCATTTACAAACTCACAATGATAAAATCTTTGAAGGCACTTATTTCTTCTCCATTTTATCAAAAGTGAATCCTAAACTTTACAATTTAAAATTTCACCCCAACGTTACCAATAGAGAGAAAAATCTCTTAGGCTACGCGGTAGGTGTATAGGTTACAACTTTAAGATTAAAAATATCTTCAACAGAAATTAAAAGGTTTTAATATGGAAAAAATGGAAGCTTCTTTTAACGTTTTAATCATGTCAATCGGCTCATCAGCAGCTATGGCAATGGGTTTGCAAGCAGACCCACAAACTGGAAAAACAGAAGTCGATAAAAATTTAGCCCGTTTTAATATCGATCTGTTATCATTGTTAAAAGATAAAACAAAAAATAACTTAACTGCAGATGAAAATAATTTTTTAGACGCAGTTATCAACGATTTGAAAACAAAATTTATTGCGCTTAAATAATATCAGCGTCAAAGCTAGCACTTAGGCTTTTTCGCGAAAAAAACGACGAGAGAGGAACTAAGTCATGAAACGACTGACTATTTTAATTCTAGCGATCTTAGCTACAGCATTTGTCTATTTTCAAAATAACGAAGTGATTGCGCAAAGCTTTCAAAAAACTCCGCCAGCGTTAAAGCTTGGCGAAGCTTTGCCAGCCAATTTATTTGTAGAACTTGCTAAAGCCATCAACCCATCTGTTGTGAACATTTCTACATCTGTGATTCCGCGCGGAAGAATGCAGCGTGATCCGATGTTAGAAATGTTAGAACAATTCTACGGCATGCCCATGCAACCCCAACAACAACCCGGAAAGCCCCAACGTATGGGCCTAGGAACAGGCTTTATCGTGCGCGATGACGGTTTAATTGTAACAAATAATCACGTTGTTGAAGGTGCCGATATCGTTGAAGTGCAATTAACTGAAAACGATGAAAAAACTTATAAAGCTGAAGTGATTGGCCGCGATTCAAGAACTGATATCGCGTTATTAAAAATTAAAGCCGACGTAAAACTAACTGTGGCTGTGATGGGTTCATCTGAAGATGCGCAAGTTGGTGAATGGGTTGCAGCGTTTGGTAACCCTTACGGGCACGGTCATACAATGACTAAAGGTATTATCTCTTCAAAAGGTCGTGCGATCAGCGAGATCAATAAATTTCCATTAATTCAAACAGATGCTTCGATCAATCCGGGTAACTCTGGTGGTCCACTTGTGAATTCTAAAGGTGTGGTGATCGGTGTGAATTCAGCGATCGATGCACGTGCACAAGGAATTGGTTTTGCGATTCCGATTGATGAAGTTAAAAAAATTATTCCGATCTTAGAAAAAAATGGACAGCTACAAAAAGGCTATATCGGTATTGCTCCGGGTGATTTAGATTACCGTGCAGCTATGGCGATGGGCTAGATCGGAAGAGCGTCGTGTAGGGAAA
>CAMLRE010000446.1 GCA_946482355.1 uncultured Bdellovibrio sp. | reverse complement strand
AACCAAGCCGAAGTTCGCTTAAGAAAATACGATCTGACAAAAAATGAAGACCTCACTCTTTTAGAGCGCGATCTTCAGCAATTCTTGGTTGAGTTTAAAAACCGCAAAGACGGCAAAACTCCAGACATCGAACAAAGCGTTGTAGCCTTAGATTTAAAAGCCCCTTTCAGTAAGTTCAAATTAACTGAAGGCAATTTAAAAGATTCAGCGCAATTTATGTTGGAATTATTTGCTCGTGCAAGACGTGGCGAAATCAGCCGTGACGAAGCAACTTATCAATTGGCTCAGGTTAGCCGCGCGATCAACTTAATGTATACTGAACCTGTTAAAGGCAAATATGAATTTCTTGCTTTTCCGGTTCACTTAGCGCGCTTCTTATCATCACCAAGCGTTTCTGAAAACTACAAAGGACAAGATCCTGACTTAAAATTTTTACGTGACGAGCTTGTGCAAGAAAAAGATGTTTCAAAAGTTGATTTTGCCAATGACTACCGTTTTAAAGAAATCAAAGGCAGCTGCCAATATGACAAAGCTAAACGAGGCTTTGGTGTTCACGCTGGCTTTCACATCAAATGTGGTGACTACGGTTATAAAATGAAATTCGGTAACGAAGAATACTCTGGCCCCTTTAATTCCCGTGTGTACCGTGCTTTAGGTTACATTGCTCCCCACATTAATCACTACGATAATTTAGCGGTTGATTACGATCGCAGATTATTAACAGAGTTCAATGAGCGCCAAGTGATGAACTTTAAAGTCACTTTTGCGGCGATTCCGGTTTACAAAAAAACAAGTAAAGAATTTATCAACCCGTTTGATTTCATCTACGAATTTAAAATGAAAGACGGCACTGTTGTTAATGCCAGAACTGTTCAATCACGCCTTGTGAAAAATCCTCTGGTTGATGTTGAAAGCATTACCGACAGCATGATTGATACAAACTTTGAATCACAAATTGCGCAGGTTATTTTTAAACCTTCAACTTTAACTTTAAAAGATGATCCATATGTCGGTGAAGAGCTTGGCCCGTGGATTCCAGATGACTTCAACTACCGCGACTTTAAAGAAGTGCGCAGTTTAATGGTTTTAGCAGCTTGGACTGGTAACTTCGATATCCGTAAAGACAACTTACGTTTAGCAGCTATTCCAGACAGTAAAGGTAAAAAACAATTACGACTGACTTTCGGTGATGCCGGTTCAGGTTTAGGTGATGCTGCGGGCACTCGCCGTTCTGGTTCAACAATCGAAGGTATGGAGTGGGAAGTTTCTTCTGTTTATGAAGATATGAACCAAAACGATGACCGTTGGCCACAAGAAAAAGAACAGCAAAGAATTTCTTTATCAGGCATTGGTAACTTAGAATATGCAAAGGCATTTTCTAGAATTAAAATCACTGATGCTCAATGGATGTTACGCAAACTTTGCCAATTCACTCCTGATCAAATCAAGAGTGCGTTAGTGTCTTCTGGATTAAGTTCGGCAGAAACTATTCTTGCGCAGGCCAAGCTTTTAGAGCGTCGTAATAAAATGATCGAACATTTCAAAATGGACGAAGATTTTAAAATGAGCTGTTATGTGCCGGTTAACCGCAAAATGAACTACGATCCGTTAAAAGATAAGTTAGTAACGATTAGCTACGATAGAAATTCTAAAGCTATGTCAGCTCCAGATCGCGGCCACAGAATCGTGAACGGCCACTTAATCGGCGCACCAGAAAAATAAAAGGTAGGCCGTACCTTTTTGGAAAGCACCGCATAAAAAAAAGCCAGGTTTACAGACCTGGCTTTTTTATTTTTGCGATTTCGACGAAGTCGAATATTTAATCTATACGTAATCGCCGCGTTTGATTTTTTCTAAGATGATTTTTTCAGTCTTGATTGGATCTTTTGGATCAACCGAGAAGTAAGATTGTTGCTCGCAACGTACTTTTTCTTTGATTAACCATTTTAAGATATCAGCTAAATCTTTATTTTTCTTATCGCGGAAGAACGGATCGTTCTCTAAAGCATCTTTCGCTTTTTTAAGAGCGCGGGCTTCAGCTGGATCTGACTCTTTCACTTTGTAGTGCGGGAGATCGTATTTTTTCACATCACCCGGCAACACACCCAGAAATCGCACGTTCGGCGCACTGAAATCACCGTTACGGATCAGTGAGGCCGCCGAACCGGCCTTCAGGGTACGGAAGATATTCTGCATCGTGTACGCATCGAGATCTCCGAAGAAGTACATCGGCACATCCAGCTGCTTTTCGATGAGCTTACACCAGCCGCGTACACCGTTGGACGGAACCCCTTGGGCACCCATCAGAATACAATTGTTGCGTTTGGTAAAACCCATGGCCTGTAACGTACCGGCCGTACCTTCCGATTCGACGACCAGACAGAAATCGATTTTCTTTTTGGCTTTCAGCTTCAGTGACTGCGGTTTGTTTTTCGGCTGAAACGGCGATGTTCCCAAAGTCGAAAGGTCGACCACGGCTTTGTCTCCGTCCGGCAGAGTTTCGGTCACCACCAGTTGCTGCGAATACGTCTGACCGCCGCGGTCATTGGCAAAGCAGTTCAGCTCTTCACGATAAACTTCGAGCATGT
>CAMLRE010000445.1 GCA_946482355.1 uncultured Bdellovibrio sp. | reverse complement strand
TCAACGATTTGAATCCCATAAGATTGAATTATATAACACAGAATAAGGCCGCCGATAGCTGAACCCACAGCTGAAAATAAACCGAAGTAAAACCATTTCGCCGGTTTTAACATTGAACTGGAAATTGTAAGGCCATCTGTCGGAAGCACGACTAAAAAAACATCTAGAATGGCTAATACCGCAAGCAGCGGTAAATACCAAACGCGGTCTATATAATATTGAAGAAGTTTTACCGCATGGGTAATCAGTCGTTTTAATTTATCCATTCCTAAAAGCGTAACACTACGCTTTTAGGGATTCTATCTTTTGCGCAACAGTCAAAGCTTCAGTAAACGCACATTCAAAAGCTGGATTTACCCAGTTATCTTGATTCGCAAAGAAAATTTTATCGTTAATCGGCTTAATAAGCTTTTCTACGGTGCCGTTAGCAATCGTACCTTTATTAGCCAGCGGCAGCGAATGCCCCCAGCGTGTCAAACGGTAACCTTTGATTTTACTTGCATCGATATTTACGGCTTTGCAGAACTCGGCAATTTCGTTTTGCGATTGAATCAAATGTTTTTGGTGTGACATTGGGTTAAATAAGAACTGTCTTGCGCCTTCAAACGGAAGTGGTCTGTACATCGTAAGTACCGAATGATTCACTTCATCGTTTTGCGCCCAAGTTCCAAAACAAACATCCGTCATTAATTTTTTTGGAGGATTAAGCGGCGTCGGTGATGGCTGCATTTTTCCGTTTAATGTGAAAACATCAAAACCCGGAGATTTAATCGCGCTATCCATAATCACGTTAGTCACGATGTAACCACGCCACATTAAATCTTGAATCGCTTTTACACGCTCTTCTTCGATGTTCACGATCACACGCTCAGCTACAAATTTCGGAAATGCACAAACAACGTAGTCAGTTTCAATAGTGACTAACTGACCTTCTTTAGATTCGTATGTCACCCAAACTTTACCATCAGCTTTTTCTTCAATACGTAAAACAAAAGCGCCTGATAAAACATGACCTTCAGGTAAATTATTTTTTAAAGTTTGGTGTACAACTGATGTGATGTACGAATTACCACCTGGTAAGGCTAACACACCGTCTACTTCAGCCGTTACGAAGTTTAACGCCTGTGCGGCCGAGATTTCATCGATTGATCCACCGAATGAAGACCAGCAGTAAGCTTGAAAGTATTCTAAAATATGCGGATGCACTTCGCCGAATGTGTTTGTTAACCACTGTTCAAAAGTGATCGCATCTAATTTGCAAAGCTCTTCATAAGAGATCGCTGAATCTTCTGTCCATGGAATGTCAGGGTACGCGTCGTTATAAATACGGCGCATTTCTTCTTCTACTTTTACGAACTGTTCAGCGTTTTCTGGATCAGAAGCGCCTTTCCAGAAATCACGCATTAAAGCATTTTTGAAATTCACCGATGTTTCAGTGTCAGATTCTAATTTTAGCTTTTCTGAAATTCCTGTTTCTTTAAAAAATACGTCGATATCAGAACCTTCATCAGGAATCGTTACGTAAGCCGCACCGATTGAATAAAACGAACCATCAAAATTTTCGCCTTTTGAGTTTCCACCGAACACAGGATCTTGTTCTAATAACATCGGCTTTTGGGCTTGTAAGTGATAAGCGCTTAATAGACCTGCCATACCGCCACCGGCTACAACAACACTTGTTGATTTTGTCGGTGCTGGGATTCCACCTTTTTTAGCGACGTAGCCATCGATGTTCCATAAGATATCGTGCGGGCGATTGATGTTATCACCGTTGAAATCTAAGCTTGATGATTCGCTGTATTTCACATTTTGAATAGGATTATCATTTGCATTTTCATCAGTGGTTTTAGATGGCGCTTGGCTCATCAAAAGACCAGTGGTTGCTTTAGAATTTACCGCATAGCCTAAGACAAAGCTTGCGAATGACGACGATTTAATGAATTGACGGCGATTAAATGACATAGGTGCTCTGAATTACCTGAGGCCGCTCCGTATTACAATGAAATGCCCAAAACTTATCATTGGACTTTCAAGGCATTTTCATTTAGCTTTCATTTATAGGGTAATTTTCCCCATAAGCAATATAGAGGAGTTGAGAGCGATTCTCAATACCATGGAGCTACACAAAGTGTAGGTATAAGTCGCTAAAGGAGCAGCTATGAACGAGAAAAAAGTCATCGAAGTATTAAACAAAATCTTAGAAGCTGAACTAGCTGGGGTTGTTCGTTACACGCACTACTCTTTAATGGTTTTTGGTCACAACAGAATTCCAATCATCGGTTGGTTTCGCGAACAAGCCTCTGAATCTTTAGCACACGCTTCTGTAGCTGGTGAACATATCACAACTTTAGGTGGTCACCCGTCTTTAAAAATCGGAACATTACTTGAGTCACACAAGCACTCATTAAACGATATTTTAAAAGAAAGCTTAGAGCACGAACAGGCTCAAGTTAAAAACTTAACTGCGCTTTTAAAATTAGTTGAAGGTAAATCAGTGTACTTAGAAGAGTACGCACGCACGATGATTCATGATGAAGAAATGCATATTTCTGAAATCAACAAAATGTTACGCGTACAACCTAAATAGTC
>CAMLRE010000444.1 GCA_946482355.1 uncultured Bdellovibrio sp. | reverse complement strand
AGTTGGTACTCCAGAAATAAATTTAGGTAATGACCTTTAAGTGTAGCTGAGTTTTTATCGGCCGCAGGACTTGGAAATGTCGACGTCGGTGCGGTTTTATATTCCATTTTATCTGTACGATAAGCGTAACCGCCTAATGTCGTTAAATTTTTACTCCAACGATAGCTAATTAAAAAGCCCGCCTGCACAGATGTGCTTGGCACAAACGCCTGGCCATTTGTTGTTTTTTGGCCGGCGATTAACGGAAAAATATGGGCGTTCGCTTGTAAACCAAGTTTCGGCGTCATCGCGTGCCAGTATTCAACACCGTAACGGAGACCTAAGGCTGCAATCGCCGAAGTATTTTTTACGGTACCTGCAAAATTTGTCGTTAAATCAGGAAGTTCTTTATACACAAGACCCGCTGTCTGACGAAATTCACCGGCATCATTTGGTTTCATTTTGAAAAATGAATTTACTTCAAACATATTGTACTTAATATCGCCAAAACCATCGACTTTCAGTGTACTTGATTCAGCCGCTAAGTAATAGCCCCACGGGTTTTTCATAGTCACATAACCAACACCCGCACGAAGGCTTCCACCGATGGCATTGTATGTCGTTTGTGTTCCCGTTAAATCATAATTTAGATTTTGATACTGAACTGAGTTAATTAAATAGCTGGCAATACCAAACCAACCTGATAAACGCTCAATCGATTCCCGTAAGCGTGCTAACGCTTCGGCGCGCTCGGTACGATCACCTTCTTTTGCCGTAAATTTTAAAGATACAGCTTCAGATGAAGGACGGTAGTTAGCAATAGATTTTACTGTTACACGGTAGGTGCCACCCGGGTATTCTTTTTTAAACGGCATAGCTTCACCGCGAAGCTCTTTACCTTCTTCAACCACATTAAATTTTTGTGATTTGGCATCCATTTTTTCTAAAGTATAACTATAAGCCTGCGCGAATTCTGGTTTATTCCATTTAATTTCACGCACGAATAAACTTTCAGGCTGAACAAGTTTTGGTGCGGCTAGTTTTTTACCACTTACGATAAATTCAGCGACGCGGTCTTTTTCAGGATTACTTGTTAAAACTTCGTTGGCCGCACGGATTGTGGCCATAAATTTTGTCGCCACCGGAAGTTCCATCGTAGTTTTTTCGTCGTTAAGTTCTACTTGTTTGCGGAAAGTAGAATCTAAACCTTGCACATCCAGAATATATTTTTTTCCAGCAAAAACTTTTTTCCACTTAAATGTCACGTTTTGTGTATCGTTGTTCTGAGAAGCAACAATAGAACCACTTGTTGGGTTCACAAATTCAGGCGAATCTAAGAAAACTTTGAACTCTTGGTATTCCGACCACTCGCCCGGAACACCCCGCTTATCGCGGGCCCGAATCCGCATCTTAAAAAAGCCCGGCGATAAACGACCGGCCCAGATAGGTTCTTTGGTTTGAAATTTAAAAGTATTTTTTGTCGATTTAACTTCGAGGTCATAACTTTTCGCGTTTTCAACGCCTTCCCACTCAAGCTCGACGTTACTTTCTGCAGCGAACACAAATTTTGGACAAAGCACGGCCGCAAAAAATAAAAATGCTGCTAAAATCAGGTTGCGGTGTGTTTTTGTCATCATGTTGTTAACTATTTCACTTTTAACTTCTTAATTTTTGGAGCCCCTAAGCTACTCATTTCTGGTACATCAATTGTGCGAACGGCCACATGGCCCGTTCTACCTAACATATCAACGCCGGCTAATTCTAAACGATATCTACCCGGCATTAATGAAGAGAAATTCATTGAATCTACTTGGGCTGATTCAAGTAAACGTCCTTCAACTTGCTGGCCCATTTCATCAAGCACTCGGATTTTATATTTATAGGCACCGTTAGCTAAATTCCATTTAACTGTTAAATCACCATCGCGGTTGGCTTTAAGAATCTCTTCACCCAAAATCACCGGCGCTTTAACCATGTCTAATTCTTTAACTTCAAAAAATCTTTTTTGTGAATTTGCAATGACGTTTTCGCCCTGATCCACACCTTGAATACTTGCGATATACCGGCCTGGTTTAAAAACTTTGGTTTTAGTTGCTAAATCACGGCTACGCACTTCTTGCGCTGGCGCATACGGGTCATCACTATTTTGTAATTTAATACGAAATTCAGCGACTTTTTTACCTAATGATGTGGCCCACGTCATCGCAAGCTCTGGTTGATCGATGAAGAATTGTTTTTCTGCATCGTTACCCCAAGTGATTAGGTTCACGCCGATTGTTGATGGGTCAATTTTACGATTTAAACTGATCGTGAATTTTTCGATTTTTCCTGATACAGGTTTTGCTTCACCGTCAAATAACGCTGACATACGTGTGTAGTATTCGCCTGGCGGAAGTTCAAATTCAAAACCGGCCTTTTTATCCATAGCTTGGTTAATTACTTTTTTCTGTAAGCCACTGTCAGTAGCCACTTCGATTAAATATTTTGTAACAAATTCGCCCTCAGTCCAATCGAATAACATTTTGTATTTCGGATTAGCCGATTGATTCACGATTTGGATAAATTGATTTGCTGTAGGGCTAACGAAAACCGGAAATTTACGTTCGTTGACTT
>CAMLRE010000443.1 GCA_946482355.1 uncultured Bdellovibrio sp. | reverse complement strand
TATTACCAAAAGCAGTGTTCTGTGCTCCACTTGGATTTAATTTAATCGCAACACCAGAACCAAAATTATAGTTACTGCTATCTAAGTCAGTCATTGTTTCCTGAAGCATCATCGGTGCTTTGTACGAAACAACTCCACCTAAAATACCACCGAAATCAAAAGTTCCACTAGCGGCCGTATTACCAAACAACGCTTGGCCTGAAATACGCGAGGTTCCTGAAACATCTAAGCGATAGCTTGGAGCCGACTTACCGATACCGACATTACCTGTGTTGTAATAAATATCTGCACCAGTAGTTGTCCACTGTGAGCTACTAACGCTCATTGCCGACATTGAAGCTGCAAGTGCACTGTACGAACTGCTTAGCGTAGCATATGAATTATTTAAAGTTGTGATCGAACTTCCTTGCGCATTTGTAATTGTCGTTAATGAGGATGACAAAGAGGCCACGGTTGCACTGTTAGCCGGTGTATAACCTAAGGCTGAAACAACCGAACTTGATGTGACAGCTCCAGAGCTAAATGAACCCCAAGTTGTTCCGTTACAATACTCAACAACACCTGAATTGTATCTGATCGCGCCGGCATAACTTGCAGCACATGTGACACTATCCATGCTGATGCGAATCGCTCCGGAAACATCTAACATCGTTGTCGGCGTCAGGGTGTTTATACCCACTTTGCCGTCAGACAGAATTGTCATACGCTCTATGTTTTCAGTTTCAAAAGCTAACTTTCCACCAGTCGTTCTATTTTCTAATCTAAGATTTCCACTGGCGTCAGCAAGCATCCAACGAATAGAACCATTCGAACTTAACGCACGAACATCAGCTGTTGCACTCGCACCGGTTCCGTCGGTATCTCGAAGAATAAAACTTGGTCCGGTGTGATAAGTTTCAAACTGGATAGAACGTACTACACCGGCTACGTCTAAACTTGTTTGTGGATTTTGTGTACCAATACCCACGTTACCACCGCTGTAACTCAGAGTAGTCCCCGAGGTTAACCATTGCGATGAAGTGATCGCAGCTAATGATGCGGCCAACCCATTCACTGTAGAAGTCACTGCTGTCACCGAACTTCCCAGCGAATTAACTGTGGCTGTTACCGTAGAAAAAGAAGCCGTCGTTGTGTACGAAGTTGAAAGTGTGGCCGCATTCGCCGGAGTATAACCAAGCGCTGCAGTCACATCACTTGAAGTAACCGTGTAAGAAGCTCCTCCGCCACCACCCGCTGCGATACAAACAAATCCTGAACCGGTGTATTGCAACGCTTGCGAAGCAGAACACGTTGGAATTGCAGAATACTGAACAAAAGCCGTATCAGCTTTGCCATTGAATAATGTTGAATTATCGGCGCGGTTTGCATACATCGCGTAAGGAACAGCATTAATGTTCATCGCAGGTAATGTTTGCCAGCCGGTGCTGTCATTAAACTGCATTACAATTTTACGAACATCATTTGCCGACGGATTAAAATTTCCAGAACCTTGGCAGGCTATCGACGGAGTTGCATTACTAAACACATCTGCAAAAGTTGTTGTGCCTGATGTTGGATAGATTTTTGTTCCTGTGCCTAACGAAAAAGAAATTAATCCTGCTGTGCTTGTCATATTCACCGATGAATAATCTTCGATGTACAGAACACAACTTCCCGCAGGATTTAGAATTGTAAAACGAAAGTTAACCCCAGAAGCTTCTAAAGGAATACCATCAGGCTTAATGATCTTTGCCTGATATGTCGTTAAGCCAGGTACGGCAACGGCATGGTTCACGAACAACGTGAACATCAAAAAGTACAATAACAGCTGAACATTCCTCACATATTCTTATCGGCAAATGTGACATTATTGATTAACAAAACGACGAAAAAACGCGTTTTTATCTATAAACTTTTTCGAATATAAAATCGCTCAGACCTACGACCTGTTAACTGACGTTAACAGGCTTTAAAACTGACTCATTTTAAGAATCTCATTTTGAAAAATGAAAACTAAATGAAAAGTTTACTCCCTCAGATCGAATCTTTCCTCAGGTAAACACTAAACAAATTCGTCTACTTCTCTTTATTGACAAGGGTTTTCGACCTTATATTATGCCCCAATTATGACAAATATTTTTCATTATGACGATTACCGTATGTATGTTCGAGACGCGATTGCCAAAAAGCAAACCGATAGCGCCCGCAAACTTTCGTTAAGATCAATCGCATACAAAATGGATTTATCACCGGCCTACTTGTCGACGGTGATGAATAAGAAAAAGCATTTATCTGTAGACACAGCCCTTAAGGTGGCTGAATGGCTTGATCTGACAACTACCGAAACCGAGTACCTGACAGGTATGATTCAAGTCACTCATGAAACTGACAATACCAAAATCGGCAAGATTCAAAAAAGATTGGATGGCTTAGCCCATTCCCACCGCCGTAAAAAAGTTGAGCCTTTAAACTTTGATAAGATTTTAGATTTAAACCATATTTCAACTTTAGTGTTAATGTCTGGAGCTCATTCCAGCGTAAATGCCGCTGATTTAAATAAAATTTTAGACTTACCTTTAACTGAAGCCGAAAAAATTCTTTCAAATTTGGCGCAGCACGGGC
>CAMLRE010000442.1 GCA_946482355.1 uncultured Bdellovibrio sp. | reverse complement strand
AGACGATGTGACATTAAGTGAAGGTTTCACAACTGAAGTCGGAACGCAGTTTGATTTTGATCTTTCGCAAGATTTTAAAATCGGTACTAACTATCTATTTGGTCAAAAAACCGCTGATCAATATTCTGGATCTGGCAAGGGTGACACTTCACTACTAGCTAAAAATACGAAAGCTATGTGGCATAAAGTCAGCCTTTCATTAAGTTATTCAACGGTTAAATCGTATTTAAAAAAACAAAGCTTTTTACCTATGAGCCTGTCGTTTATGGCCTACGACACGATTAGCGGTAAAAATGTTGAACGTCGTACCGGCCAAGAAATTTCGATTGCGTTATTCTTTTAATTTGAGGGGACTATGGAAAACACTAAAAAGAATTTATTAAAGTTTGTTATTTTCACCTTTGTTGTCTCAGCCTATGTTTTATCTTGCTCACCGAAAGCTCAAGAAGCTGAACGTGCAAAACCTGAAGTGCCGATGGTTGTTACAAACGATGTAAGCCTTGTTTCACTTTATAAAAAGCCGTTTGCTGATTTTCTATTTACTGAAAAGTACTTAGGTAAAAATTCGACTGACTTAAAATCTGAAGCTTTATTGTTAATGAAAATCGGTAATGTCGTAGGCGATGAAATCGCCGTTGATACAGCTAAAGGTTTATATAACCAGTCAGAAGAAAAAACTGTATCTAACAAACTAAATATGGCAAACAGCCAATACTTAGAGTTAATCGAACAGCAAAGTGATGAAGCTTTATCTTCGGGCTTAAATGAAACCGAACAAACGGTGTTAGCTGATACGCAAAGAATTAATATGATCATTGATCAAAACAGTGGTCCAACAACGCTAGTCACATCTTCTACGGCTTTTGCGCTTCAATTATCTCTGGCCGATCAGATGATTGCGAATGTTCTTAACCAGATTCAAAACACAGAGCTATTTCCTGAATTAAAAACGCAAGTGCTAGCTGAATTATCTGCACAAACAACTGAGCAGCTTAAAGCGCCAAAAGAACTTTCGGTGCAGTTAGCCAGTGTTAAAACGCTGACTCAGGCGATTGCGATTTTAAAGAATTATGTAACAGTTAACCAAACAGTTTTAACTCCTGAAGATGTGCAGGATTTAGCAAACGCTGAAAAGCTGGGTAAATTAACTGATAATATTCATGACGGCGAATCAGCACTAGCCGCTTTAGCTATGGCTTGGTCGATGTTAGATGCTGAAGAACGTAAAGCTAATTTTCAAACAGCAAATCAAGACCTTTATGATTTTTTAAAGAAAAAAGACGATAAAGAAATTCAATGTTTAATCAGAGAAAAAAGCTGTGGTTTATTTAAAAAAATAGTTCTTAAAGTAGGTGTTTTTCCGGCGCTTAAAGATTATGGCCTTGGTAATATTCAAAACGACTTAAACGCTGGCGGTATTGCGGGTGTGACTGCGGTTGTGCAAACGCAGTGCGCGTTACAAATTACAACTTTAGGTACGCAGATTAAAGAAAAGATCAAAGTTAGCATTACTGAAAAGCTAACTGGTCTTCATGATTTTAAAGCGAAATTTAAATTAATTATCGGTGAAGGATTAGCTAACGCTATCGGAACTAGCACCCCTGATCTTTTTGAAAACGATGATTTTGAACAGATGTTTAAAACAGCTTACAATCAGGCTGAAAACTTATCTGCGAAAAACTTAGAAACGCAGTTTATCTTAGTTGAAAAAATGCTTCAGTTTATGAAGCGTGGTACACCGCTAACTTCAGCTCCACAAAGTGATGATATTAAAACTGTGCTAAAAGCGAATGAACCACGCTTTTATATTCACCCGACGCCGAATGATAATGGTGATATTATCACACGCGCTAAAGATCAGGCGTGGTCATTAATGTTTTATTCAAAAATGATTCAGCAATTGGCTGACTGGAAAACAACGCCCTACGATAGCGGTATTACGAAATACGTAGCACAAGATTTTATCACTGAGTTTCAATCTGAAGATTTGAAAAAACAACTTTTTCCGAAAGCGGAATTAGTGGGTATGGCTTTATCTCTAGCTGCGCAGACACTTAAGCAAATGTACACCGATAAATCGCCGATTTATTTGTTAGATAAAAATAATAACCGCGTATCAATTCAAACTTACCTGCAAGAAAACTTTGATTCGACATCAAACATCGTAGTTCATGCGGCAGTTTCTGATTTACAAAATGGTGTGTTGATTGATAAAGCCAGACTTTCTGATATCGCCTTAATGATGGAAGCGATGAGTTTATTTTATAAAGCCACTGACGGTATTGAAAAATCAGCTTCTGAAAGTTTAAAAGATCCGGCACTAAGAACTGAGGTGCTTAACGCGCGTAAACAGATTCGTTTAGTGATCATGACTTTAGGTAATTTTATTTCTAATCAGTTAGTGGATAAAGAAAAGAACTTATACACAGAAATGAACTTTCAGACTGAAGAAAAATTAGCTTCTGATAATTCTTCAGAATACGCACATGCAATTGATGCTTTACTGACTGCTTATAACTTAACGGGCATCGATATTTATAAATTTACGGCGATTGAGTTATATTACACGCTAAATAGAAAATTTTATTCTCCGACGTTAAAATTCTACCGTGCTTCTTTAACGCAAG
>CAMLRE010000441.1 GCA_946482355.1 uncultured Bdellovibrio sp. | reverse complement strand
ACTTCATGAGCCGCCATGACGGCATCTTTCTGCGCCTGAGTTAGCGGGCGTTTAACATAGGCTTGCGCTGCACTTACGCGCGATGCCGGGTCTAGATCGCCATTAACTTTTAATTCCGCCGTAAGACCACGGTAAAATTTAGCGTCACCAGAAGCTTGCGCACTTAAATTAAATTCTTTACCTCGAGAGTCTTTAACACGCACGGTACCGTCTTTATTTTTACGAACAAATGTGGCATTAAGGTCTGAGCCACCTTCAAAGTTTTTTAACTGAACTTGGTCACCGGCACGGGCCATTTCAGGTTTAAGGGTCGCTTGCGCTACGATCTCGTCACCACGAGCGGCAAAACCAGAAACTTTCTCATTTGTAATACGCGGCGGAACAATCGCCTCTAAACTTTGACGAGGAATCGATGGTGTTTCTGGTGTCACTTGACGTGCGTACAATGGTGCACGGTCTGTAAAGCGATTTAATAAGCGGCGCTCTGATAAAGATAGCGTCGAACCATCGACATCGGCTTTTCTAACCGCTTCAACAAATTTTTCAGCGTTTGAAAAATCACGTGCATTAACATAACCACCACGCGGGTTATAACTCATGCTTTGACGTAATAATTCAACATCAAATTCTTTTTTACCCGGAAAAATTTTATCAAATAAAGCGTTAACTTCTTTTTTTGTACCCACAGAAGCATAATCTAAAGCCGCTGTTTTGTTTTCATCATAAATTCCAAGTTCACGCGCCACACTTTCACGTTGGCGCGGATTTAATTTTGAACCTTTTAAACCATCTTGTTCAGCTAAGTAATCTAAACGATTACGCGCTTCGCCGGCAGTTTTTCCAGCGTCTTCAATTTGTGAACGTGCTGTTGGCATAGCTGAAATAGCCGGAGCATCAACCGAAGCTATTCTTCTTGAAGAAGCTGGCGCAGCAGCAGCAACATCAGCTACTGCGTCAACTTCTACACTTAATCGCGGAAGAAGTGCCACATCTGGATTAGCTTGACGTGCGTATAATGGCGCACGGTCTGTGTACTTATTTAATAAACGACGTTCAGATAATGTTAAGTTGCTTACATCAGATCTTTGCACAGCCTCGACGAATTTTTCAGCATTGGCAAATTCACGGGCTCCGATGTAACCACCGCGTGGGTTGTAGCTCATTGTTTGACGTAATAAATCTTGGTCAAAAGTTTTTTGACCTGGAAATAAACGTTCAAATAATTCACGTGTTTCTTTACGCGTAGCCACAGAACCGTAATCCATAGCCGAAGCACGGTTAGCATCAGTAATACCTAACTCACGGGCCATATTATCAAACTGATTGGTATTAAATTTAGAAGCTTTTAAGCCATCTTGTTCTGCTAAAAAGTCTAATTCATTACGTGCACCACCGGCCTGCGGTGAATTATAAATATCTCCGGCACTCATTGAAGAAACTGAAGATTTTTTACCCTGCACTTGTGGTACAGATTTACGCGCTACTTTCATTTCTTCGTAAAGAGCGTTAACTTCTTTACTTTGACGTTTTGCTAATTCTTCTAAAGCTTTTTGCCCGTCGATATCAATTTTTTTAGTTTTTAAAGTTTTATCTGGTTTACCGCTTGAACCATAACTCACATCATAGCGGTCACGCGCGCCGCGGCCTTCTGCCTGGCGTAAGCTATCAGATACGATTTGTTCTAGTTCTGCCGAAGATTTTTTTGCAAAACTAGCACGGCGTGCATCACGAATTTTAGCTTGGCGTAAAGCTAACGGCGTATTCGCACGTTTTAAATCAGCCTCGTTCATACGAACAACCGTCACAGGTTTTCCTGGAGGATAAATTTCAACTTCGTACTGACCTTTGGCATTTGGCCCACTGATCACTTTACCCGGATACGAAATATCTTTTCCTACGACCGGAACATTGATCACCGGATTTTCAACTTTAGGCGGAAGCTGAACATTGGCTTCAGTTAATTCTTTCGCTGTTTTTCTGGCGCGGCCAATGCCAACACCTTTTTGATAAAATTCAACTTCGTAATATCCGTACTTATCTGGGCCACTCATCACAGCGCCTGGATTCGTACGACCCGTATTACCCATTGGAACCTGAATTTGTTTTCCTTTTACGATTTCAAATTTAGGAACAGCAGCTTGTTGTGAAACAATCTGCACATCATCTAAGCCTGTTCCGCCAGTTACACCCTTACGTAAAAGAAGGCTTGCCTCTTCATCTGTAAAACCGGCATCACGTAAAACTTTTGTTTTTTGTTTTAAATCAGTTTTTGATAAAGAATAAATTCCTTTATCTTCGGCGATTTTATGCGATTTTACGATCGCCGCTTCTTGCGCTGGAGTTAAAGAGCGATTTAAATAATTTTGCGCTGTTTTTACACGATCAGCTTCATCAGCAATTACTAAATTCTGTCTAACTTCTGATGGAAGCTCACGACTAAATTCAGCACCTTTAACTTCTGACTTAGCCAGGTCAAATTCTTTACCATTTTCATCTTTAACACGAACCGTACCATCAGCATTTTTACTGATAACGCTGGCTTTTAAATCACCACCGCCTTCAAAATTTTTAACTGTGACTTTATCACCTGGGCGAACAAATTCTTCTTTTAATTTTACATCTTCTGGTAACTTGG
>CAMLRE010000440.1 GCA_946482355.1 uncultured Bdellovibrio sp. | reverse complement strand
GTTTGGTACGGAATAGCTACATAGCTCATCATACTGCCAAAGAATGAAACCGTTTGGCCGGTAAATAATTTTCTAAATTCAGCGTTATTCTTTAACGGAGAAATATCTACAAACATGAAATTTCCAATCAATAATTAAAAATGTTTTTTAATAAAACCTTCAATGCAGGTTTCTAAGTAATCGATCACCTTTTCAAATTCATCAGCGCCCTTGTAATAAGGATCAGGAATTTCAGTGATCTTTTGTGCCGGATCGTAAACGCTAATCATTTCTAACTTATGCTTGAAATTTTCAGGACAAACCATTGAGGCATTATAAAAATTTGAATCATCCATCACTAAAACATGATCAAACACTTCAAAATCTTGTGCTGATAGCTTTCGCGCTAAGTGAGTCATCTGATAACCACGGTTTTCAGCGTGTTTAATCGATCTATGATCAGATCTTTCACCGATGTGATAACCGGCAGTTCCTGCTGAATCGACATGAATGTTTAAATTTAATTTTTCTGAACGGTGACGCAAGATTGCTTCTGCGGTCGGAGACCGGCAGATATTACCTAAACACACCATTAATACTTTTTTATTCATATAACCTTAAGTGACGCCGACAAACTCGCCGGTCATCTGGCACGCTATGCGCCCGTCAGCCAAAACAATCTGGCTTGATAATTCTAACCTAGCTTTTCCTTTTTTGGCGTAAGCTTCTTGAAATTTTTTAACTTGGTCCAGAGGTGGTGCTTTACACACAGCTCTAAGCTTTTCTTCAACCGGGTAAATAAAATTCATTGAGGTATTTTTTAATAACACATGACCTGTTTCATTAATGATTTCAAAAAGTTGGCAATAAGCCGCTAAAACCATTAAAGTCGCAAGAGACCCACCAAAAGCTGTTCCCACATGGTTATGATTCGGAGCAAGATCACACTCTAACTCAATTTCTTCTTGGTTAGCGCGAACAACCTTCACCTGCATGTATTTACTCATGGGTATTTCAGAATGAAGTTTGTCTTGCAAAGCTTGAGCGTTCATAAACCCAGTTTACTTCTTTACGGCTTTGAATGCAGGGCTTTCTGCGTCTAAGTGATAACTAAATGAAGTTTAGTTAAATCCAAGGTTCCAGTTTGAAACTGCCCTTAGGTAAGAGTGTTAAGAAACCGTTGAAGTAAATAAAATTTTAATAATAAGATGAAGAACTACATTATTTGAAGGAGAACCCCACCCATGAAACAAATGACACTTTTACTAAGCGTATTAGCTTTATCTTTTAACGTATTTGCCGCTGATGCAAAGAAAGCTGATAAAAAAGCTGCCGCAGCCGCTACAGCTGAAACTTACAAAGTTGACACAGCAGCTAGCACGATCGAATGGAAAGGTAAAAAAGTAGCTTACGGCCACAACGGAACATTAAAAGTTCAATCTGGTGAATTTCAAGTTGAAAAAAATATGATCAAATCTGGAAACGTTGTTGCTGATATGAAATCAATCGTTAACGTTGATATCAAAGAAGAAAAAGATAACAAAAAATTAGTAGGCCACTTATCTAGCCCTGATTTTTTCAATGTTGAAAAATACCCAACTTCTGAATTCAAAGTAACTTCTGTTACTCCAAGCAAAGGTAAAGACGAAGTTGTAATCAAAGGTGATTTCACAATGATCGGCCAAACTCACCCAGTTGAATTTCCAGCAACTGTTAAATTCGAAAACGGTACTGCAACTGGTCAAGGTACACTTAAAATCGACCGTACTGTATGGGGTTTAAAATATAACTCTGGCAACTTCTTCAAAGATTTAGCTGCTGATAAAATCATTAACAACGAAATTGAATTAACTTTAAAAATCGTTGCTAAAAAATAGTTTTCATAAGACTTTCTAAGGGTAAGTAGAGAAATCTACTTACCCTTTTTTTATTTGTGGCAAAGGAAGTTTATGAATCAACACATTATTCCGATTGATTTAAAGAAATCTTACCGTTTAATTAATCATGGCCCCACTGTTCTAGTTTCTTCGCGCCACAATGGTGTTGATAATGTGATGGCCGCAGCTTGGGCCTGCGCGCTTGATTTTGACCCACCAAAATTAACTGTTGTTATTGATAGCGAAACAAAAACCCGCGAATTTATCGACAATACGGGATTGTTTGTGATTCAGGTACCAACGGTCGCTCAAATAAATTTAACGAATCAAGTTGGCTCACACAGTTTAGCTGATGACCCGGACAAACTTAAAAAAGCAGGTGTTGAGTTATTCAATATCGATGGTTTTGATCTGCCGTTTGTTTCTGGCTGTACGGCATGGATGGCCTGTAAAGTAATTCCTGAACCACATAATCAAAATACTTACGATTTATTTATCGGTGAAATTATCGGCGCTTGGGCTGATTCACGCGTTGTGAATGAAAACGCTCATTGGAGCTTTGATAAAGCCGATCCAAGTTTACGAAGCATTCATCATGTTGCTGGCGGAAATTATTTCGCCACAGGCGAACACCATAAAGGTTCTTAAATAAAAAAAGTCTCTGGGCTTATAACCCAGAGACTTTAACTTCACTTATTCTTTTTTAATTAGCCAACTTGAAAGAATTCTTCTTCAGTGTATAAAGGTGGCTCTGTAGCTGGATCTACAGGTTCTTCAAA
>CAMLRE010000439.1 GCA_946482355.1 uncultured Bdellovibrio sp. | reverse complement strand
CCGACAGCATCTTATTTAAATCAATTAAATCATTTAACGCGTTTAGAGTTACGTCTTAAAGACGCTCCTTTTTATGCGCAACAAAAAGATTTAGAACAATCTAAATACTTAATTCAGAAATATTTCCCCGGTATTCGTTATAATATTTCTGGAATGGGTGTAAGTGCTCACCAGTTAAATTCAGAAATGTCGAAAGAGTTAATTTTTAGTTTTTGGCATGCGATTGTAGTGATTGGTTTTATTTTAGTTTTTGTATTTCGCTCGTACAAATGGGCACTGGTTGCGTGTTTACCAAATCTGGTTCCACCACTTGCGTTAATTGCCATTTTAGCTGCATCGCGCACCCCGATTAAACCCAGTGTGGCCATTATATTTTCAATTGCGATTGGCTTAGCTTTTTCTAATACGGTGTATCTATTAGGAAAACTTAAAAAAGTAATTAAAGAAAAAAATCTCGTAGACTATTTACCTGTGAAGTCTATGCTGATTTCAGAGATGATTCCATGTTTGTTGGCAACAGTGTTAGTGGCTTCTGGATTTATCGTATTTACGTTTTCGTATTTTGAAATGAATAAGATTTTTGGGGTTTATATGATTCTTTCAATTTTTGCCGGTGCGTTTGCTGATTTACTTTTCTTACCGTCATTTATTAAACGTTATCCAAATTTTTTATTAAAAAACCAAACCATGGCTCCGCCTAAAATGATCACAGCCACAACGGCGTCGTTTGTGTTGTTACTTGTCTTTGCACAAAAATCTTTTTCAGCAACAATTGACGTGGATTCATTATTAAAAAAATCAAAATCATTAATTGCCAGTAAAGATGATGTAGCCGATGTCACAATGAAAATTATTGAAAAAGACGGCACTGTTAAAGAACGTTCAATGCAGATCAAACGTAAGTTTGGCGCAAAGCACATGACTCTGGTGCGTATGAAATCACCAACTGATTTAAAAGGCACAGCTCTTTTAAATGTGATTGAAGATGGCGAAGAAAACCAATGGCTGTATTTGCCCTCAACAAAGCAGGTTCGCCGTATTATGGGAAATCAAAATAAAAAAGCCGGAGTTTTAGGCTCTGAGCTAACACCTGAAGATTTAGACATCACCACAGTGAAAGGTTCTAAAGCAACTCTGCTTAAAGAAATGAAAATGAATAACCAAGATTTTGCTCTAATCGAAATTAAATCGAACTCAAACACGACTGGATATTCAAAAGCTTTAGTTTTAGTTTCATTAAAAACAAGTTTGCCAGCTCGTTTAGAATACTACGACAAACAAAACAAAGCCGTTAAGCGTGTTGATTTTGAAAACTATGTGCAAGTTGGCGGAGCATATCGCGCTCAGTCAATCAAAGTGCGCAATTTAGTTAACAAAAGAGGCACAGATTTAATTCTTTCAAATATTAAATCCAACTCTGGCTTGTCTGAGGACGAGTTTTCACAGCGCGCCCTATCACGAGAGTAAAAGCACTAAAAAGTTTGTTTCTGCAGAATTAACCGTGGTAAATTCTATCTCTTAAAAGAGAGAGGTCTTTACCAAGGAATTACTATGTCAGAAATCATGTTACAAAAGATTCAAGATCTTGAAAAAAGAAACGACCGTGCCTTTGCTGGTGGCGGCGCTGATAAAATTGCTAAGCATAAACAAAATGGCAGATTAACTGCACGTGAGCGTGTTGAAGTTTTACTTGATCCAGGTAGCTTCGTTGAAACTGATCGTTTCATGACTCATCGTTGTACTAACTTCGGCATGGAAAAAAACAAAGTTCCAGGCGACGGTATCATCACTGGTTACGGCCGCATCAACGGAAAGTTAGTTTACTTATCTTCACAAGATTTCACTGTTAACGGTGGATCAATGTCTCGCACGCAAGCGAACAAAATCTGCAAAGTAATGGATTTAGCTCTTAAAAACGGGGCTCCGTTTATTTCTATCAACGATTCAGGTGGCGCGCGTATTCAAGAAGGTATCGAATCTCTTGGTGGTTACGCTGACATTTTCACAAGAAACGTAATGTCTTCTGGTGTTATTCCACAAATCACAGCGATCATGGGCCCATGCGCTGGTGGTGCGGTTTATTCTCCATCAATCACTGACTTTGTATTCATGGTTGAAAACACATCTTACATGTTCGTAACTGGTCCTGATGTGATCAAAACGGTAACTCACGAAGATGTAACTAAAGAAGAATTAGGTGGCGCTGTTACACACTCACAAAAATCGGGTGTGTGTCACTTCACAGCGAATGATGATAAGCACTGTTTATTATTAATCCGCGAATTAATGAACTTTATTCCGTCTAATAATTTAGATGATTCTCCAACTTTAGGAACTAAAGATTCTCCGGATCGTATCGTTGAAGCTTTAAATACTTTAATTCCTGATAATCCAAAGAAGCCTTACGACATGCTTCAAGTTATTTCTGAAGTTGTGGATGAAGGTTACTTCTTAGAAGTTCATAAAAACTTCGCACAAAACGTTATCGTTGGTTATGCGCGTATGAATGGCCGCCCAGTAGGTATCGTCGCCAACCAACCACAAATCTTAGCGGGTTGTTTAAATATCGATGCATCTCGTAAGGCTGCTCGTTTTATCCGTTTCTGTGATGCTTTCAATATTCCAATTATTTCAT
>CAMLRE010000438.1 GCA_946482355.1 uncultured Bdellovibrio sp. | reverse complement strand
CTCATTTGATCGCCGACTTTAAAAGATTTCGTAAATCGTGGTGGCATTAGATTTTTAACAAGATCAAATGTTGTTCCCACAAATCCCTCTTCTTTAATGTCGGGTTTCATTCTTTCAAACGCTTCAGCAAACTGTGTTGCTTCTTTTTCAGTAAAGAGCTGTTTGGCCACATTGAAAATGCGCCCTTCTTCTTCACTGATATGATGTTCAAGAGCCTCTTTAAGTTTGCGGGCTGTCGCTTTCCAGTCAGCATCGATAACGTCTTTAGCCTGAAGAAGAGTCAACATTCCTTCAGCTTCGACGTGCTCTTGATAAGCGTGCATAATGATATCTTTGGCTTCATCTAACGCACGCAGTGAATTATAGAACACAGCTTCTTCCGCTCTCGCGTGCGGAATAAGCTCGTCTTTAATTTGGTGAATAAGGTCTTTTCTGTTTTTTGAATTTTCATCTAAAGACAAAAGCTCATTCAGTAAAGATTTAACTTTTTCATGGTCTTTTTTTAAAGCCTCGTAGATTAACATCGGCATAACCTAGTAACGGTTTTCGTTGTAACGACCGCGAAAACCGTATTCGTCTTCAACGTTTTCGTCCTGGTTGTCGTAATTATTCATCCATCTTTCATCGCGGTCGCGAGACGATCCGTAACGGGCTTCGCGTTCGTAGTCGCCGCCACCTTCATTGTAGCCGTGACTGCTGCCGTAGCGCGAGCCGCGTGAATTTATTCTGTCGTCATCGTAGTCAAATTCAGAATAGCCTCGACCTTGCCCGCTATAATTCTGACTGCGCGAAGACCCACGAGAAGGATAGTTTCTTTCGCTCTCGTAGGTGTCTCTCCACGGACTGCGTCCTGTATTTCCTTCGTAAAAGTCTTGGTCATTAACTGAAGAGTATTCGCCGCGACGACCACCGCGTGCAAATCCTCTCTCACTGTCATCACGATACTCCCTGTCGCGGGAACTTCCACCGTAGTCTTCGAAATCAGAATAACGGCCTGAGATTGTTCGCACGCCTTCTCTGCCGTAGTCTCCCCGCGAACTGTCGCCATAACTTGTTCCTGTGCCGTAGCTGCTTCCGCGGCGTCCGTAGTCACTTCCATATGTCGCTCCTCGTCCGTAATCGCTGCGTCCCATGTCATACTCATCGCGCGAAGACATTCTTGTTCCCAAAGCTCCGTAGCGGTTTTCTTCGTCTTGTGAGCTTTCTCTTGAGCTTGAGCGAGATGATGATCCGCGGCCTGATGAAGCTGATCCTGTTGTTGATCGTCCTGCGCTTGAGCGTCGCGAAGTTGTTGATGAACTTGATCCTCTTTTAGAGGAACCTTTCGTAGATTGTCGCATGAGTACTCCTTTACACGTACGTGTTGCTGTTTACTGTTAAAAGCTATTTTTGTTTTCAAATAACTGTCTGAATTATTTGGCGATGCAACTTGAAGACCAAAATTTATTTGTGAACGAATGCCACAGGAGTCACGACCCGTGTCAGGCCTTCTGGTACAAAAAAAGCTGACGTCTTTTTAAAACGTCAGCTTTTTGTTTTGAAGAATATTATTCAGCTAAGTGTTAGCTTTTTTTATCGTGTCGGTGTTATGCACATCTGGCTTTGGATCACTAGAGTGTTCAAGTTTATCGCCCATTCTAGAGATAAAATTTCCGACTTTGGTAGCTCCAGCATTGGAAATTTTTTGGCCAGCACGTTCAATTTTATCACCGACCTTTTTTGAAAGTGGGGTGTTATCTTGATCATGTTTCATAAACATCTCCTTTATTATGGGAACTGTTTATTCCTAAATGGTTCAACTTCTATTCCAATATTTCAAAAAATCTGAAGACCCGCTTCTGCGACAAAAATGAACTATAATGCCTCGTTCTAATGACAGGTCTTAGTTTTGCAAAAATTTAATTCGTTATTTTAAAAATCAATGAAGAGGTATTTATGCGCACTCACCCACAAATCACTAAAGAACCAAAACCACCATTCAAAGAACGCCGGCAATCGTCTCCCGGTTTAGAACATAAAATGAAAATTAAACCATTGTGGCAAGCCCCGCTTTACAGATCAGCGAACAAGCTTGAACACAAAAAAGCTTTGATCACCGGCGGTGACAGCGGCATTGGTCGCGCCGTTGCCGTTCTTTACGCGCGTGAAGGCGCTGATGTGGCCATCGTTTATACAGCCAAAGAAAGAAAAGATGCCGAAATCACAAAACATCTGGTTGAAATGCATAACCGCCGCTGCGTTTTAATTGAAGGCGATCTTAGCCGCGAAGCTTTTTGTAAGAAAGCTGTAAATACCGCGTTTAAAGAATTAGGCGGTTTAGATATTTTAGTTAGTAATGCTGCTCATCAGATGCGAAAAGATTCTTTAGAAAAAGTCACAACCAAAGAGTGGGATTTAACTTTTAAAGTAAATATCTACGCTTATTTTCATTTAGCCAAAGCAGCACTTAAATATTTTAAACGCGGTTCTGCGATTATCGTGACCAGTTCTGAAACTGCAGCTATGGGTCCGCATGATTTACCCGATTATTCGGCCACCAAAGGAGCAATTAATACTTTTACAAAATCTTTAGCTCAATCTCTGATAAAAAAAGGAATCAGGGTAAATGCCGTAGCCCCGGGCCCGGTGTGGACACCACT
>CAMLRE010000437.1 GCA_946482355.1 uncultured Bdellovibrio sp. | reverse complement strand
TTCATCAGTTGCGACTGCACATGAGCTTCTAAGCGGTATTCGATTTGTTTAAGATATTTTTCGATCAACGGGTCTTCACCCATTACCTTTTTAAGATCAGTGTACTTTTGAGCTGCAAAGTTTAAAGCCGATTGTTTTTGCGCCTGATCTAAGAACACCTGGTGTGAAGCATCTACTGTGATATCTTTTAAGATCTTTTCCCAAGCACGGTTTAACTCAAATAATCTTGGGTTTTCAACTTTTTGAAGCTCTGTGAATTTAGATTCTAAAACGCCGCAATGAGGGCACTCGTCTTGTCCTAATGGCTTTAACGTTGAACATTTCGGGCAGTTTGAAAATTGCGGTTTACGAAGCTCATGAGTTTCGTACAAACCAGAAGATAACCTTTGTTTAGTTAAAACGAAGTCTTTTTGGCAATCAGTGCATTGAAAATCAGCGCCTTGAGGCTGCCCATTTTTATCGGCTGCTAACCCCTCAAAAGCTGTTTGATCTGTACAAAATAACTTTTGACAGTGTGGACAACGGAATCGAATTTCGGCTGCTAATTCTACATTCATATGCTACCTGTAATAAGGATGGCTAATATCAGCGAAGTTTTCAAGCGGAATTGTAAAAATCCAAGCATTTATTTTTTAAGCTTTTTAGCACTTGTCAGTGGTGTTCTGGTTGGAACTTCTTACATTCCCTACCCGCCATGGGCTATTGCCTTCTGTTATCTTCCGCTTTGGTGGGCCATTTCGAAGGCTTCTTCGAGTAGATCTTATAAATTTATTTTCTTTTTGGGTTGGCTTACACAATTCACATTAACCCTTTTAGGCTTTAATTGGATCTACTTCACTGCCCGAGAATTCGGCCATTTGAACGTACCTCTAAGCCTTGCCGCGGTTATTCTTTTTGCAGCTTTCATTCACCTGTACATTCCTTTTTCGCTGGTAGCGGCCACTTATCTTAAACGCAAGTTTTCTTTAAAACCGTCGGCTTTTATCTTTGCTCTGGCTTTAGTTCACATTCTTTTTGAGCGTGTTTGGCCAAGCATTTTTGAGTGGAATTTAGGCTATACGTTTTTATGGATCAAATCACCGTTGGCTCAATGGGCTGATACGATCGGTTTTTGGGGCCTGTCGGCTTTAATTTTTATTTTTCAAGCCGTTCTGTATTACGCGATTTCAAAATACAAAGACCAAAAAACTAAAAGCATAACAGTAATAGCAGCAGCCCTTGTGATCACTTTGGGATTATGGTTTACCGGAAAACAAAAATACGAAGTTTACACCCAAACTGAATCACAAGTAAAAGTGACTTTAGTTCAAGCTAACATTTCTAACGAAGAAAAGCTGCAATCAGAAAAAGGCTACGATTATGTGCCTTACGTTTTCGAATCTTACTTTCAAGCTACTGAGCAAGAATTGACTCAAATCAACAATCAAACAGATTTAATCATCTGGCCAGAAACAGCTTTACCGGTGGCTTTAGATAAAGCCTATCACAACAGAACCAATCAAATGACGGTTTTAAACCGGGTGAAATCTTGGAATAAAAACTTAGTTACCGGAGCTTACTCACAAGATTTATACAAACGTGATCATATGGGTAACCTAATTATTCGAAACTCCGTTTTCTTTTTAAATGGCTCAGGCGAAGCGGCAGCTCCTTATTACAAAACTGATTTATTAGTTTTTGGCGAATACATGCCCTTTGGTAAAGAAGTTCCTTTTTTATATCAACTCTTTCCATTTGTGGGTGTTTACGAACGCGGCCCAGGCCCTGTTAGAAAAGCTATGCCTATGGCTTCAGGCGATTTAATGTTAGGCCCGCAAATTTGTTATGAATCTTTAAACCCAGGATTTTCGCGCGGCTTAGCAAAGATTGGCGCAGAAATTTTCTTTAACGTTACAAACGACTCATGGTTTGGTGACTGGGCAGAACCGTACCAACACATGATCATGACCTTAGCGCGCGGAATTGAAAACCGCAGACCGCTCATCCGTGCAACTAACACAGGCATCAGCACAGTTATTTTAACAAACGGAGACATTTTAGAACAGTCTCCGGTTTATCAAAAATGGGCGCACACTTACACTGTGCCTTACAGAAAAAATCCATCACTTACATTCTACAGCAAATATGGTTACTGGGACTGGGCTTTATGGGTCTTCATATTGCTAGCTATTCTTGAGAGGGGGCGTCGTGCTCGTTATCAAAAATCTTGATTGGTCTGAAATTCTAGATAAAACAGCGGCTTTTGCCACTTCAGATCAAGGTAAAACTATCATTGGTGAAATTAAACCTTTACCTTCAGCCGATGCCGCAGAAAAAAGTTTCTACGAAATCGAATGTGCCACAGGAATTTTATCCGGCGGCGTGCGTCCGCACATGGAAAGCTTAGACCTTTTTGCCACGTGGATCGTTCGTGTTCGTAAAAATGCAGTGCTAAAACCACTTGAACTAAAAGATATTCGCCACTTCTGTTTAGAAGTGATCGCTCTTAAAGAAGCTTTAAAAGAACAGGGCAATGCTTGGGCGGTTGATTTACATGATAAATTAATGCAGGCCGAAGAGCCGTTATCAGCGATTGATAACTTAATTACTCCATCATGCGATATCCGCATGGATGCTTCGGAAAAATTATTTCGCTTATCAAAAGAAA
>CAMLRE010000436.1 GCA_946482355.1 uncultured Bdellovibrio sp. | reverse complement strand
ATGGGCATCTTTCATAAAAGTGCCGTTGGCTGCAATGATGCGATCGCCGGTCGCGAAAGTCACAAACGCACCTAAGTGAAATGTCGTACTTAAATTATCTTCAGGGTAATGGCAGATTTCAACGGGTTGACCCGGACGCAGAATACGCGTGCGAAGATCGATCGTTTGGGCAGCCATGATTTGTTCGATAGAGATGTTGGAAGAAGCGTCTGACATGAAAGAAGGGTAACTGAAAATGAACTGAAGGTGAATTATTTAAACCGTAAATAATCTTTCCAGCTTCCCGGTATTTTTTCTGTGAGTATTTCGTGTTCCAGTACCGGTAACCATGATGGCACCCGAGGCGGCCTCAGAAGCGGCATTCCAGCTTTTTCAGGGGTTCGATTAGCCTTAGTTTGGTTACATTTACGACAAGCAGAAACAACATTCGTCCAAATCTTCGGGCCACCTTGAGAAGCCGGTAGCACGTGATCAATTGTGAGGTCTTTCTGGGCAAATTTCTTAACGCAATATTGACAAGTAAAGTTATCGCGGATGTAGACATTCTCTCTGCAGAAACGAACACCATCGATTTTCTTAGGTTTAATATACGCTTTTAGACGCATAACACTTGGTAAATCAAAGGTGGTTGTCACCGATCTTACAAATGCCTTGTGATACTCTAAAATTTCGACTTTATCTTGAAACCAAAGGATTAGAGCCTTCTGCCACGAAACTATGCGAAGCGGCTCGTAGCTGGCATTCAACACTAAAGCTTTTAAGCTTGTGCTGATCTCAGCTAATGGGGATTTGGTTGTTACAGAAACCGCGTCCAGTGCGACCATATATCAAGTATAAGGGGGAAATGCCCCATAGCCATATCTAAAATCTTTATGTCTAGAATAAGAAATTTTTTTGCTTGTATATCTCTATGAGACGGGCTAACCAAAGGTCCAGTTCATTCTCGAAAGTAGGCTTTTTTATGTCAAATACAACAACTGCAAAACCAATGGTAATCGCTTTTAACTACGTTTTAAAAAACAATAACGGCGATTTAATTGATGCTTCTGAACCAAACCAACCAATGCCATTCATGACTGGTTTACAACAAATCATTCCTGGACTTGAGTCTGAGATCGTAAAAATGGCTGAAGGCGAGAAAAAGAAAATCGCAGTTCCGGCAGCTCAAGCTTACGGTGATTTCCGTCAAGATATGTTGATGGATGTTCCTAAAGAAGAATTAGCTCACTTACAAGGTCTGGAAATTGGATCACATTTACAATTGCAATTAGGCGAAGGTGTGAAAATCGTTAAGGTTTCTAAAATCAGCGATACCCACGTTACGTTGGATGGTAACCACCCATTAGCGGGAACTGATTTAGTTTTCGATATCGAAGTTGCCTTAGTTCGCGAAGCAACTGCTGAAGAGATTGCTCACGGCCACGTTCACGGCTTACACGGGCACGCTCATCACTAAAAAACTGTTAAGATTTATCGGCAGGTTGTCATAAGGCTAGCTCTAATGATTTTCCTGTTGAAAAAGTTAATGGTCATAATTTAGGCTTAGTAATAAGAATTTTGTTTACTGGTAAATCCAGTGAACAGATAAAGATCCAAGGTTATCGAGAGTTCGAAGTGTCCGAAAGAGTTTTTCTCCGGCATCAGGTTCAAGGTTCGAGGGTCCGATTTAAAAATTGCCCGGAGGAAAAATGGCAAAGAAAATTTACGTAGGGAACTTATCGTTCTCAATCACAGATGACGAATTACAACAAGCATTTGCATCATTCGGAACTGTTACTTCAGCACGTGTAGTAATGGACAAAATGTCTGGCCGTAGCAAAGGTTTTGGATTCGTTGAAATCGAAGACGATGCCGGTGCAGATACAGCTATCGAAAAAATGAATGGTCAAACTATCGGTGGACGCCCAGTACGCGTTTCTGAAGCTAAACCTCAAGAGCCTCGCACTGGTGGCGGCGGCGGTGGTCGCGGTTTCGGTGGTCCTCGTGGCGGTGGCGGCGGTGGCCGTGGTGGTTTCGGCGGTGGTCGCGGTAATGGCGGCGGCGGTCGTGGTTTCGGCGGCGGTGATCGCGGCGGAAACTCTTACTAATTTTGTAAGAACCTAATCAAATTTAAATTTTGAACCCACAACGTAATCCGTTGTGGGTTTTTTTTATTCTCTATACAATGCGTGCATGAAATTACTTTGCACGATTTTAACAATCATTTCGTTTTCATTTACAGCGTACTCAGCTGATCCAACGTTGAAAAAACTGGTTATTCTTGGTGATTCTTTAACTGAAGGATACGGCGTTGCTCAAAGCGCTGCTTTTCCGGCGTTACTGCAAAAAAAAATCGATACTGATAAATTAAATTGGAAAATTATTAGTTCTGGTTCAAGCGGGTCTACTTCAGCTTCAGGTCTTCAGCGTATTAAGTGGATCGCCAAGGATAAACCCGACATCGTACTTGTGTTACTAGGCAGTAACGATGGTCTTCGCGGCTTAAAAGTCGAAGATACCGAAAAAAATCTGAATGATACGATCGAGTGGGCTAAAAAAAATAATATCACAGTGGCTTTAGGTCAGCTTCATGTTCCACCAAACTACGGTAAAGATTATGAAAAGAAATTTTCTGCCGTTTACGCGAAAGTAGCTACAAAAAATAAAATTC
>CAMLRE010000435.1 GCA_946482355.1 uncultured Bdellovibrio sp. | reverse complement strand
TTAAGAAAACACCATGGGATAGCATTGTATTGAATTTGAGGTCAAGACCTAAGAGCCAGCTGGGTTTTTACGAAGCAAGATGAAAATTAAATAGCTTCCGCTTTAAAAATTTGCAGGCGGAAGCTGTGGCAGAAATTTGGCAGATTTATGTTTTCGGAATGTAAGAAGCGCCTTCGAAAACCACGCCCTCTTCGATTTTAAGACTAGGCGCAGTCACGGTGCCTCTAAAATGAGCTGGTGGAAGCATGATCACTTTCGTGTGGGCCGTAATATTGCCTTCAAAAGTGCCTTTTACGGTAATGCTGCCAACTTCAACATCGGCCTTAACAAAGCCTGTTTCGGTGATAATTAATTCATCGCGCGAAAAAATTTCTCCGTTGAACTGGCCCGAAATCTTAGCTGTTCCGCTAAAAGACATACGTCCTTCAATGGCGCAGCCTTCTTCAACAATAGCTGAAATCGAAAGTTGATCCATTATTCAGTTAATCTTTCGTAGATACTGTTAAGTTGTTCATCTGAGTAGAAATGAATTGTTAATTCACCCTTACCTTTTTTGTAAGAAATAGTCGTTTTTGTGCCTAACGCTTTTTGCACTTGTTGAGCTAGTTGTTGCGCAAGCTTTTCTGGCATATCCATTTCTTTAATTTGTGATTCAGATGATTCGTCTTTATGTCCACCTGATTTAACCATTTGTTCTAGCGCACGAACTGATAAGTTTTTCGCTTGAACCGCTTTTGCTAAGCGCATTTGCTCTGGTTTTCCCTCGACAGAAAGAATAACTTTCGCATGGCCCACAGATAATTGCTTATCTGCAATCATGTTTTTGATTTCAAATGGTAATACTAATAGACGAACAGCATTCGCCACAGAAGAACGTTCTTTACCCACCTTTTCAGCCACTTGCTGTTGAGATAAGTTAAATTCTTCCATTAAACGCTGATAACTTTCAGCTTCTTCAATAGGATCTAAATCTTCACGCTGAATATTTTCAATTAATGCTAACTGAAGCGCGTCTTGATCAGAAAAAGTTTTAATTAAAGCCGGAATTTCATGTAATCCAGCTAATTGCGAAGCTCTCCAACGACGTTCACCGGCTACGATTTCAAATCCACCGGCTTGGCGCTTACGAACCACGATGGGTTGTAAAATGCCGTTTTCTTTAATCGATTGAGCTAGTTCATTTAAGGCTTCTTTTTCAAACTTTTTGCGCGGCTGAAATTGACCTGGAACTAGTTTATCTACGGCAATTTGCCATACTCTTTTATCTTCATCGATTTTTTGTTCAACAATCTTCTCAACGATTTTTTCGACAACTTTTTCAACCACAACGGGCTTAGTTTCTTGCGTAATCACAGACTTTGGTTGAGTAGTCGCGCCAGCCGAAGCCTGCGGTTTAGCTGCTTGGGGAGGGGCAGATAGATCTTGAGTGGCGCCACCTAAAAGTGAACCCAAGCCACGACCAAGACGTTTTTTGTTTGAATTTTCTGTAGAATTTTCCATATGTTAGATCTCTTGATTTTGAACATTGTTTTGTTCTAAAAGTTCTGTTTTGCGCTTAGAAACGATCTCTTTACCTAATTCTAAGTACATTAAAGCGCCGATACTTCTTGGATCGTACCCGAAAATAGATACGCCATGGCTTGGAGCTTCTGAAAGACGAACGTTACGCGGAATGATCACGCCAAACACTTTATCTTTAAAGTGTGTTTTGATTTCTTCAACCACCTGGTGGCTTAAGTTATTACGCTTATCAAACATAGTTAAAAGAATACCTTCGATATGTAGGTTTGGATTGATTCCCTTTTTAACTAGTCCTGCTGTATTTAATAATTGAGATAGACCTTCTAAGGCATAGTATTCACATTGTAATGGCACTAAAAAGCTATTAGCGGCCGCTAAAGAGTTCAAAGTGAGTAGTCCAAGCGATGGTGGACAGTCAATTAATACGTAGTCATATAGGCTGGCTACCGTTTGGATAGCCTGTTTTAAACGAAATTCACGTTGTGGCATATCCACAAGCTCGATTTCAGCGCCTACAAGGTCAGGATTTGCTGTAGCGATGTATAAATTGTCGTGATTGGCGCGAAAAGCCACCTCTTGAAGAGTATTTTCGCCAATAAGTACATGGTAGATATTCTTTTCTTCGGTCTCGTGCTTTTTAATGCCTAATCCACTCGACGCATTTCCTTGCGGATCCATGTCGATAACTAATACTTTTTTACCCAATTGAGCTAAAGCAGACGATAAATTCACTGTAGTAGTGGTTTTTCCCACTCCACCCTTCTGATTGGCTACGCAAATGACCTTAACCATGATGTATTCTCCTAATGTTCTACCTAAAATGTTCCACGTGGAACGTGGGTGAACAATGTGAATATCCTGTAGCTCATAAACATTCTTTTCAAGAAAATACTTTAGTGCCGCACTATTTAATCCGATTGTTCTACGTGGAACATATGCAAAACCTAACCAAACTTCTCTTTTTTACGCTTTTTTCGCTGATTTTATTCAGTTGTAGCAAGCGCGATCCACATCCAGAGAATAAAGATCCTGTTTATGCGCAATTGCAGACAGATCTTGGAGTTGCAAAAGCGGCTCTCGCACTCGTGACTGATTCAGTAAATTCTAGCAAAACAGATCTTGAAAAGGCTG
>CAMLRE010000434.1 GCA_946482355.1 uncultured Bdellovibrio sp. | reverse complement strand
GTGCTTAAAGGAATAATTAAAGCCGCCGCAGCTAATGACAAACACGTTGAGTTTTCAAACGTGTAGTTATTTTCTTGGTGCTCGTTTAAAACCTGAATCACGCTTCCGCCTAAGCGAAAAGATTTTAAGCGGTCTAAATATTTGGTCACGATATAAACTGAAGAAATTGGGTGTTCAGTAACCAAAGGTTTAACGTGTTGGTTTAAAATGGCTTTTAAAGATGTTTGCGGTAAGAAGAAAGTTTTTTTAAGCAAGACATCCGACGAAGAAACACTACGGGCTTCAATTTCCGCGTAGGATTCCCCTAAATAAATGGCAAGTGAAGCATTGGACATAATAAGTCTGTCTATGTTAGAGATAAGTAGATAAAGGGTCAATCACTATGAAAGTTTCTGCAGAGATTTTAAGTCTAGTTCCGTACAAGCCAGGTAAACCTATCAGCGAAGTTCAACGCGAATACGGTTTATCTGAAGTTATTAAATTGGCAAGCAATGAAAACCCTTTAGGTCCTAGTCCAAAGGCTTTGCAGGCCATTCACAAGAGCTTGACTGAACAGCATCGTTATCCAGATCCATCATGCTATGACTTGATTCAAAAGATCGCGGCTAAATGGAACGTACCTGCAACTCAAGTGGGAATCGGCAATGGTTCTAACGAAATTATTGATCTATTAATTCGTATTTTCTGTGAACCAGGTGACTCAATCTTAACAACTGAAGCGGCTTTCGTGGCCTACAAAGTGTGCGCGCAAGCAGCTCGCGTAAAAATCAGAACAGTGCCTTTACGCCCAGATTTAACAATGGATTTAAAAGGAATCGCTGATGATTTCTACCGTAATCCATCTTCAAAAACGCAATTGATTTTCATTCCAAATCCAAACAACCCAACAGGAACCGCTGTGGGCGGGGCTGAGATGGAAGAGTTTTTAACTCGTCTTGGAAACCGTGATGACGTGTTGTTAGTGTTTGATGAAGCGTACACAGAGTATGTGCGTGATCCAAACTTCAAAGCGGCTTCAACGTTCTACAATAAATATTCAAACGTGATCGTGATTAAAACTTTTTCTAAAGTTTACGGTTTAGCGGGTCTTCGTTTAGGTGCGATGTTAGCTCCTGAATTTGTGTTAGAACTTTATAATCGCGTAAGAAATCCGTTCAACGTGAATGAGCTTGCGCAAGTGGCAGGTATCGCGGCGTTAGATGATGTTGAATACATGCAAGCTTCGCAAAAATCAGTGTGGGAAGGTTTAGATTATTTCTATAAAGAATTAACGCGTTTAAAACTTCCGTACTTTAAATCAGAAGCCAACTTTGTGTTATTCGATACGCAAAGAAATGCTGAAGTTTGTTTCAAAAACTTATTAGCAAAAGGTGTTATTTTACGTCCTGTGGGGAACTATGGTTTTCCAACATATTTACGCATGACTGTTGGGCAAAAAGACGAAAATCAAAAAGCTATTGCGGCCATTGAAAAAATGCTTTCAGAAGTTCCTAAAAATTAGGAGCGTAAGCTTACAATTGCATCACTGCGTGATGCCGTTCAATCACAGAGTTTATTAATTGATCACCAGCGGTGAATAACTCTGTGATTCATGAAAAAACCTTTCGACAAACTTGAAAACTTTGCGGTAGGTTACGATCCCATGGGTTATGTTATTACAATCGATGGGCCAGCGGCTTCAGGCAAATCTTCGCTTAGTCGTGAACTCTCAAAAAAATTAGGCTGTCCGTGGGTTTCTACGGGTGCATTCTATCGCGGGCTAGGTTACGCGGCGCTGCAGCTTAAGACTGATTTATCAGACCCTATCGCTCTTTCAGAACTTTGCAATTCTGATGTCTGGGAAGTGAAACTGGCCTGGGAGCGCACTCAAGTTTTCTTTAAAAATGAAAATGTGACCGACCAAATCGCCCAAGAGGCGGTAGGTAATGTGGCCAGCAAAATCAGCCATTACCCTGAGGTTCGTCAGTCTTTATTGGATCACCAGCGTAATTGCGCCCTTGTAAACGACGGGTTGATTGCCGAGGGTCGTGACTGTGGAACGGTGGTTTTTCCGCATGCTGAGGTTAAATTGTATTTAACAGCAGACTCTGAAAACCGCGCCCAGAGAAGAGCCCAAGAGTTAGGCATGGATGAGAAATCCCTGGTTCAGCAGCAACAGATTCGAGATAAGCAGGATTCTACTCGTAAAGTAGCGCCTTTATCGATCCCAGAAGACGCCCTTGTGATCGACACAACGACGATGGATTTAGCCCAAGTTGTGGCGACGGCAGAAAACTATATCCGTAGCCGAATCTCTCTCTAGTAAGCCCTCTCAAACAGGGCCCCAGACGTCCCAAAATTCTCCATTGACCACGTAAATAAACTCCCGTAGAACGACTCTTCAACCTTAGAGTTCCAAGAGGATTCTTTGCGTGGGAGGAAAGAAAAACAAACATGAACAAAACGTTAAGTAAAAGCCAAAAAGAGAAACTATCGGTACTAGCAATGCTAGATGCTGAAGACTCAAAAATTCCAGCAAATCCAGGCATTCACGCCGGAGCAAACAAAGCTGGTGAATTCGAAAAACTTTTCGAAGCTTCAACAAAAGAACAAGACTTCAAAGTAGGTGACGTAGTTACCGGTACTGTTGTTGAAGTACAATCAGATTACGTGCTAGTTGATATCAACTAC
>CAMLRE010000433.1 GCA_946482355.1 uncultured Bdellovibrio sp. | reverse complement strand
AGATCCAACACGCGCTAAAGATGCCAGGGCAGTGATCGGCAATCACCCGATGGGAGCGGCTTCTGGCGTATCTGCAGAAAACGTAAATACGATTCTTCCTTACATCGACTTTGTGCTAGTTAACACAAGCATCGCTGATAAAAATCACCGTGTGATCGGAGCTAAAGTTAAAGAGCTTCGTAAAGCAATGGATCAAAAAGTTAAGACAGCTAAAAAGTAAAGCCCGACTCAAATTAAGCCGTCATACGACCGATAAAAGGAAAGTGAAAACTTTCCTTTTTGTTTTTTTAGTGACGATCAAATCCTTTGCTGAATACCGCGTATTCACCTTAATGATCACCAACACTAAAACAGGAGAAAACAAACAGTTCGATTCGACTTTAGACCCGGAACAATACATTACTTTTTTTCCGCTCAAACAAGACGAGATTATTCAGTACACGCAAACGTGGCGTTGTAAAGGCCGCACAAGTGACTTTAAAGCTCATTGCGTTCAACCTGAAAAAAGAACGCCGGCTCAAGCCGCTACAACACCGCAATCACCTTCTGCCCCATAGCTAAATCTAGACTTTCTGCCCGTCTTAATTTGAGACAAGCTTTGCTACAATTTTAGCTATGTCAGAAGTAAATCAAATTCGAAGAGCATCGCAAGAAAACATTCAAATGGTTCAACAGGAAAAAGCCGAAAAGAAACGTCAGCTGGCTGAACAACAGCGCGAAGACATCAGAGAACTTAAGGCTAAGTACCAAGAGATGAGCAAAGAAATTGACCAAGATTCAGCGGCCGCGATCAATCATATCAAGTATGAAGCGAACGAAGCCAATGAAGAGCAAAAAGCTGAACGCCAAGAAGTTAAAGCCGCTCATACGACTTACAACCGCAAAGGCACAACAAACAGAAATAACCAAGATGTTGAGCAATCTTCAACTCGCACTAACCGCTCAATCGCTTTTGAAAAACCTGCTTCAACTCCAGTCGTGCAAAATTACGAAACTAAAGACACCGATAACTTCTATAAAGTTCAAGACCGCGGAAGCCGCGTTTCTGAAAGTAATGAAGGTTATGTGATTGAAGCCTACGCTCCAGAGCATGAAAAAGATAACTTAAGAGTATCTGTGGCGAACAATCGCGCTGTAATATCTGGTAAAAGAAAATTCCAGGATTCAGTTGAAGAAGGAAATAAAAAAATAAGCACTAACAACTTTCAAACTTTTCATGAAGAATTTAAATTTGAAAGACCAGTAGCCTCAGAAGGCATGACCCGCGAACGCGAAGGCGATTACGTTAAGTTCTTTATTCCGAAATTAGAATCAGTACGCTTTGACGAAGAAAGCTAAAAAAAAGAGAGCCTAAAGCTCTCTTTTTTTTTATCTCAAATTTTAAAATCTAAAATTATTTTACTAAGTAACCTGATACTTCTTTTAAGATTAAAGAACGACGTTTGTTCATTTCATGAATTTGTTTAAATTGTTCATTGATTAAAGCTAATACGTTAACAGAACTTTGAGTTTGATCATTTAATTCATTGTAAACCGGCATGTTTAACTCAAAACCAAGAGTGTTTTCAGTTTGCGCGTTTGTGATTTCATTTGAGTTAGTTGTATTTACCGTTTTCATTTTTTATTTCTCTCTTTTACTTCTTCTTAAAATTCTTACTTCAATTATTTATACTCACACTGAACAGAACTCTCATCGACTGCAGCCAATTTGACTCTGTCTGTGTAAGCCCCAAGTTCTTTAGCCATAACAGTGCCACCGTTTTCACGATGTTTTAGGCCCAAAAAGTGACCTAATTCATGTAAAACCAAAGCTTCGAAGTTATATCCCGCCGAAGACTTAGTACTTGCTGTTCTCACTAGTTGTTGAGGATTTTGATCGTAGTAGGCGAAATCCGCAGAGTTGATACGAATATCAGCTTCTTGAATCTCATCTCCAGCCCAGTAGACTGACGTGCGACCTTGCTCAGACTTTCTATCAGACTCCCATTGCCCTAAAAAGTAAATACCATTTTTCTTATCTCGACCAGGCTGTGATGGTGATGAAGTATTTTCTTCAATTACTTCAAATACTTTGCGCCCTAGAGTTTGCTCCCAGCTTGCTGCAGCACGGTGAATCGCCGGCTTTAATTCAGCAGGAACACTCGAGCTTATATATAATTGAATCGGGCTCGAAGTTTTCCATGATATACGTTGGCCATATACGTTTTGTACAAAGCCGCAGTCTTCAGATTTTTTAGGAGCACACGAGGTCACCGCAGCACCTAATAAAACGAACATAATAAAGCGAATGATAAGTTTCATTTTCATGTCAAAACACATTGTTTCAACAATTTGACCAAGTTTACTGGCGTATATTTGATTTGGCCGTCTCACCTTGAGATCGCAACCGCCTTTTGACAAAAAACGATAACAGGGGGTGCTCGAAAAGGTGCATTTCAAAAAGGAATCTTTTTGCTCCCAGTTTTTTAAAATTTAGAACGAGTTTACGGTATCATAAAGTTCCAACATGGCACCAGCTTTCTAAGTGATTGAATACACTAAAAAATCTCATTATGAGAAAGTTGGCAAGGCAGTTGCTATATAGGAGAGTACAACAAGCCCGCTCCCATCCACAGTCGTGGAGCCCAAAGTGAGCGAACCCAACCCATCACAAATTATCCTTCGCTGGATTCGGAA
>CAMLRE010000432.1 GCA_946482355.1 uncultured Bdellovibrio sp. | reverse complement strand
CCACTTTATTTACGCCGGGGTTTTCATTTAAAACGAGTTGGTATAACGAAGCCATTCCCGCAAAAGGCGTATTAGAATCCCAGGTTCTAAATAAAACCGAAGGGCTCCAAGACTTGTAACTGATCACATGGCTGACTTTGATAGTGTCATCAATATCGCTGATTAAAAGGATTTTTTCTTTAGCTTGAGCTAAAACGTTGATCGAAATTAACAGTGTTAGAAAAAATAGTCTTTTCATATGCTTGGTCTTCGGTTGCGAACCACGGACCAAGCGAAAATAGATATATAAGTTTTAAGAGCGAAAAAGCGTCTACTTAGTTGGCACTTAACCACTCTGCGACCGCCGCAGATTCGTTGATCACACGTTGGCTGATAGCTAAATCTACGCCGAAATACCCTACACCACGCAATTGGTGCGTATTAAACACCTGGGCACTTTTATTTTCTAAATTGTAATTAGAGTTTGTGTATTTAAATGCTGAAAACAGATTTTGATCAACCGAAGGCGAAAGTTTTTCTGTTAAGTATTCGCGCGCCGCTTGAGCGATATGGCAATTCACACAGTCCATACTTTCAGGATTAAATAACGCTGGATTTTCAATCGCATAAGCCGATTTTAGATTCGCGATAACTTCATCTTCAGTAAAGCTTGCTGTTGTTGTGGCACGTTCAACGAAAGCAGCTAAGTTAGCTTCTTCAGTTTTTGGCGGTTGAGCGATACCTGCCCCCACGTAACCTTTATCATTTTTTAATTGGTTAAAAAACATTTGCGAAGTTAAACCATCCAAACGAGGAATTGGTCCGGCCACTAATTTGCCATCAACAACTTCAGCACCTAAGAAACCCCACACGTCATTCATGCGACGTAGTACCATGACGGTTACGCGGCTTAGATTTTTTTCGCCCGCATATTTTGTGATAAGTGTATTAAATTCTTTTAACGATGGGCTTTGATCGCGGTCTTTTTTCCAGAACGGATGAATATCTAAAGCGGTTTTTGCATTATCAATTTCAACCGTTTGAAATTTCTTTTTCCAGGCTTTTAGATCTGTTGTTAAATTTTTAAATTCTTCGTCGGTTAAAACGTAGAAACTGTGAAAAGCCGCATCGATAGTTGTCACATCAGTGCTTGTGGCTTTAACCGGCTGCCAAATCATACGCACTTGTTTTTGACAAGCCATCGGTGTCGGTAGCGGAAAGCAGTTATCAATACGAACCGCCATTAAACGAGTCATCGCATTGATTTCATTTTTTTCATGCTGCATATCCATAAACGGAAGCTGCATCACCATTGCCTCGGGCACTAAAGCTCCTTTATCTCCGGCTGATTGTAATTTTAATAAATTATTTTCTGAAGCGTTTGCTGGAAGTGGCATGATGTACGTTACATCATTTAAGCCCCACGATAATTCAGAGGCTTGAGTAAAAAACGGAAACGCAAAAACGAATGATAAAATTAATAATTTCATGCCCCCGAAGTTTTCATCAAACTTACGCTGAATCAATGAAGAAATCTGGGGGTGCAACAAAACGATTACAAGTTGAGAATTAAAATGCTTAAAACGCGGTCTTTATTCAACCAAATCTTAACCAACACTGTGTTGGTGCATATTTATGCGCTCGCGCACCATGCCGTAAATGGCAATGAAAAAGCCCAGCACAATAGCCACATCGGCCACGTTAAATACACCGGTTCTTGTAAATGGCGCTAATTGAAAATCCATGAACATAAAATCAATCACATGACCATTATCATGAGTTAAACGGTCGATCACGTTACCGATACCGCCTGCTAAAATAAATGAATAAGCCAATAAATCACTTAAAGACATTCTGTTTTTTACAAGTGACCATAACATCACAACTAAACCAAGAAGCACAAATAAACCAAAAACCACGAAACGAATCCAGCGCGGTAGGTCTCCGCCCATTCCTAAAAAAGCTCCTGGATTTTCTGCGTAGACGAATTGAAACAAACCACCCAAATAGATGATTGGTGCTTTTCCTGAAAGATGTTCAACAGCTAAAACCTTAGTCCATTGATCAACAGCCACAACACTGATTAAAATGATAAATAATATGAAAAGTCTATGGCCTGTTGCTAATTTTCTCATGATCTCATTCTGCTTAATTGCTAAAGCTTCCGCAACTGAAAAAGTCTCGCCTTACTTCGGGATTGGCTCAGATATGTTTATATTTTCGATAGATAGTTTTAACGCTGCTCAAAAAGAGCTTAACTATGAGCCCAACACGCCCGGGCTTTCACGCATTGGCTTAAGCGCTTTCGGTTTAGGAATCTCGTACGCCACGAGAAGCTCGGTTGCAGAGCTTGATAAAGACAAAGGTGAAAGTAAGTTTTTAGACGTTCAGTTAAGTTACAATAACACCCAGTGGGGCGCCGATCTTTATGTGCAAAACTATGAAGGTTTCTATTTAAAAAACTCTTCGGAAGTGGGTGGCACAACCACCTATCATCTTTTTCCTGATTTAAAATTTCAACATTACGGTTTAATGGGTCGCTACGCGCTGGATAATAACGGCGGCTTTTCGATTTCTGCTTTATTAAATCAAGCCGATGAAATTACAAAAACAGCAGGAAGTTATTTTCTTGTCGGTGGCTTTCGCCAATACACTTTAGAGACTGAAAACTCGATGATTCCGACTCCCCTTCAAGGAA
>CAMLRE010000431.1 GCA_946482355.1 uncultured Bdellovibrio sp. | reverse complement strand
GGTAACTGTTGAAGCAATAACTGACATGACCAGTGCGCCTGTGATTAATAGAGAGTGTAGTTTCATGGGGAACTCCTTATCTGTTTTTTAGAAATTTACATTTCAGCCACTCAATTAAATAGATGTTATGATTTTTGACTCTGTAAAAAGGAGCTGTAAAAAAAGTCGACGGTTTAAGCTATTATAGAGGATTTGGCCCATATATTGGATTTGAGTGCCGAAAAGAGTCTTTGAAAAAATGACAAAGGCGTTTTATACCTGTGAATCAGTGATGCAAGAATACGTGAAATATCTCAAAAATGTGTTGGGCGTAAGCCAGATTTTAAAGTCAGATGAGACTTTAAATCCTGCGCCTGCGCAAGCGGTGAGTGCTGCTTCGAAAATCACAGTGTGGGTTGAAAACTTCAACCAGTTCACAACCGAAGATCATACACTTTTAAATAACATGTTAGCGGCGACAAAAATTCCTGCGGCCGATATCAAAGTTGAAGACTTATCTTTAAAAGGTTCACTAACTTCAGTTATTGAATTTGAATTAGTGTTAAATCCAACAGCGGCTGACCAAACATATTCACCGCAAGCTATGCACGCTAATAAAAATCTAAAAGCCACAGCCTGGACCTTTCTCCAGCAGGTTATGCAGAAGTATAAATCATTAGCCTAGACCCACGGCCAAGTCTTCAGCCAGTAGGCTAAAAATTCCTAGTCGTTTAGACAGACTCCTTGATCAAATAAAGCATGGTTTTTCGTGCTGGTTATTTTATTGTTACGTTTGCTTTTGTTTTACTTCTTTCGGCTCAGGCTTTGGCAAACAATCCTTCCGAGTATTCGTTTGTGCGCGTACGTGTTCAAAAAGACCTTACCCAGTATCCGAAAAACTTAACCGCTAACTTTGGCCAGCATATTCGTAAATATGAAGTGGTTCATAAAGAAAACGGAAAGTTCGACGTGGTTGAAGTGGTTCCGCTCACTCATTATTTAGCGGGAGTTGTTTCTAAAGAAATGCCTTTAGCGTGGCCCGCTGAAGCATTAAAAGCACAAGCGGTCGTTGCACGTTCGTATTTGTTTTCTCGTATGAGCGAACGCCGCGATAAATTATTTCATGTCGAAAACGATCAGATGGATCAGGTGTTTGAATGGACTGATTCAGCCAAAGCTTATCAAGTAGTAATGGCCACTGACGATGTGGTTCTTTCATCAAACAAAAAAGTGGTTAAAACATTTTACCATTCTGATTGCGGTGGCCAAACAGTACCCGCAGATAAAGTGTGGACGGGCGCTGTTGATTTAGGAACAACGCAAGATCCATGGTGCGGAAATCGCACGAGTAATCAATGGAGCTTTGCAGTTCCAGCCTCAGAATTCGCACAGAAAGAGACTTTTGAGGCGGCGTACTTTAAGAAAAAACTTGTGCGCTTTGAAGATTGGGGTGTTCAAAAGCTTCGTCAGGTTTTTGGTTTTTCAAAAATTCGTTCTTCGCCTGACACGGTTGAAGTTAGCGATGACGTTGTCACATTTGCTGGGCGCGGGTTTGGTCACGGTGTAGGGCTGTGTCAGTGGGGAAGTTTGTACATGGCGAAAAAGGGAAGAACCTACATGGACATTTTGACGCACTATTATCCGAAAGCAGAAATTTTAAAAATTCAATCGCTGTTAATCAAAAATTACTTAACAAACAATGAAATCCCTAAGACGATTAACAAGACGGGTATTATTTATAACAATTAGTGGATAAGGAGATCCCGATGTTAGAAGGAATCTTGGCTCTGTTTTTAATGCAAGGGGCACCAGCGGCGAACAAGTATGATCAAGCTGTTGCAAAGTTAAATGAAATCGCTGCGGCAAATCCAGCGCAAGCTCAAGTCATCACAATCGGTACGAACGATCAAGGTACGCCAATTAAAGCGATCAAAATCGGAAACGGTGAAACAGCGTCTTTAGTGGTAGCAACTCACCATGGTAATGAATACGGCTCAACAGCTGTGGCTTTAGGTTTTGCAGAAAACTTAGCCGCTAAACCGATCGAAGGCCAAACAGTTTATATTGTTCCGGTATTAAACGTAACGGGTTACAACCGCAACAGCCGTTATGAACAAAACTTAAGTTCATCAGTTGATGCTAACCGCGATTATCCGTCTCCGTGTAAAACAGATAAAGCTTTTCGTTTAAAATCGACGAACGCTTTAGCCAATTTTATCGACGAAAAAAATATTCAGATTTCAGCAACACTTCACACGTACTGGCCTGCGGTTGTTTACCCATGGGGTATTTCGACAACAGATCTTTCAACGCCGTATGATGCCACTTACAAAAAGTTAGTAGCTGATGCGACTTTAGAAAGCCGTTACACAACAGGTAACAACACTGAAGTGTTATACCCAGCTGATGGAACTTTTGAAGATTACGCTTACTGGAAACACGGTATCTGGTCTTTATTATTTGAATTAGGTTTTTCACACGGGCCAGACAATGTGGCGATCAAAAACATGATCGAAGTGAACAATCCAGGTCTTCGTCGTTTCTTAGAAAATTCACCAAAAACACGCGTAGCTGATCACGATTTCAAAGGTCGTTGCGACGCTCGTATGCTTAAAAGAGTTTTCTTAGAGTAGTCGTCTTTTGAACTCTCAGAACCAAAAAGTTTTATTTATTACAGGAGTCAGCAGTGGTATTGGTTTTGCCA
>CAMLRE010000430.1 GCA_946482355.1 uncultured Bdellovibrio sp. | reverse complement strand
CAGAATTTTACAGGTGCTGATACTCGCCGGGCATAGCTTCAATTTCCAGAATAGACAATAATTGCTCTGTAGTATCCCATTTTGAAACACCGCTAAAAATAAAAAACCCAGATTTTTCAACCTGGGTTTTTCGAAATCTAATTTTGTCAGTTAGATTATTTACGGATATCTAAAGCTTTGATTAGAGATTCGTAACGAGAAGTATTTTTAGATTTTAAGTAATCTAATAATTTACGACGTTGGTTAACGCATTTTAAAAGACCACGACGACCGTGGTTGTCTTTTTTGTGAGTTGTGAAGTGAACAGTCATATCGTTGATACGAGCTGTAAGTAACGCAACTTGAACTTCTGGAGAACCAGTGTCTAATTCAGCTGTTTTGAATTTTTTTAAGATGTCTGCTTTTTGTTGTTTTGTAACTGCCATTATATGCTCCTTCGCACATGGATTGTTTATTGCCCTCTCCGAATCCCCGTCATGACTGACTTAAGACCCCGATTTGTGGGATGAAAATTTTTAGCAATTTCGAAGGGTTATGGCAAGGATTTAATAACGGTCTTGCCGGAGGCAAGCTAATATCTAAAGCCTCGTTTGATCTTAAAACCGACCTCAGGCTCTAAACCAATGATTGCCAGAACCTGTTTGTTATCTCTGGAAGAGGCAAAAACCCATTGGTCGCGCTCAGGATTAAAGAGAACGATTAATTTCGATCTGAGGTCATGGCTGATTTGGCCATTGTTTAATAAAACCTCATCATGGCCATGAACCTTGATATTACGAACTCCGCCAATAGCTTCATTAATAGGCACAATAGTGTTAGCTAAATCCAGACTTCCGGCATCTTTTGCAGCCATTAAGCCTTCTAACCCCAAGGCCTGACCCACGGTAAAATCATGAGATTTGGTGCGGCGAAGGGCTGACATAGTCGCCCCACAGCCTAACTGCTCACCTAAAAGTTTAACCCATGAACGGATAAAGCTGCCTTTTGAACAGTGTAAATGAAAGCTATAACGGTTTTCTTTTTCAGCTTCTAAGTTTTCGATGTAAGTCACATCCCAAAATGTCATCGACTTTGAGGGAATTTCTACTTCTTCACCTTCGCGGGCATATTCGTAAAGCTTTTTGCCGTCGATTTTTTTTGCTGAAAATAAAGGAATTGGTAATTGCATTTCTCCGAGCAAAACCAAAGCTTTCGCAACAACTTCATCTTTTTTTACAGTCACAGGAGTTGTTTTTTCAACAGCGCCCGTAATATCCAGAGTATCTGTTTCGATACCGAGCTGCACTTGCACTTCGTAGGCTTTATCGCCTTCTGTGACAATCGAAGAAAGCTTCGTGGCTTCGCCAAGTAACACAACCATCAAGCCACTCGCCAAGGGATCAAGTGTTCCTGAATGGCCCACTTCTTTTGTTCCCGCTAAGCGACGCACTCGTGATACCACATCGTGCGAAGTCATGCCCGATGGTTTATCAACGAGTAAAAGCCCGTGCAGGCTTGTTCTTGGTGCGGGCGGCTTAGCCTTTGGTTGTTTAGGTTGGTTTGACATTAGTTTTCTTCGTCTTCAAAGTCGTCGTCATCATCTAATGACTCGCCTTTGCTTGGGTTCTTGCTGATTTCAGAAATGATTTTTTCAACCTTCAAAATTTTCTCAGTTGATTCATCTGCGAAGAACGTCAATTTCGGAAGATACTTCATGTTAAGTTTATCGCCAATTTCATCCTGAATCTCAGGAGCCCAGCTTTGTAAAATTTTAACCGCTTCAGCTAAAACTTTACCTTGGGTTGCTGCTTGCAAGTCTTCAACGTTTGTTTGAAGAAGACTCACATAAACACGCGCCTGGCGTAAGTCTGCAGGGATTTGCACGCGTGCCACAGTGATTAAGCCTGGAAGCTCGCGCTGCAGGCGTTGAATAATAAATGTCGAGATAACTGATTGAACTTCACGTTCAACGCGCGCCACACGGCGCCCGTCACCCATATTTTTCATAGAAAAAACCCTCCGCCCGAAATTCGCTTTCGGGCCTAGGCCGCATAACAACTAGTTAAGCGGCGTAAGTTCTCTTGCGATTTCTTCCTTGAGGTAAGCTTCAATAGTGTCGCCCACTTTAATATCATTGAAATTCTCGATGCCGATACCGCATTCAAATCCTTCTTGAACTTCTCTAGCATCATCTTTGAAACGTTTTAATGAAGATACTTTACCTTCGTAAACGATCTTACCTTCACGCACTAAGCGTAACATGTTCGAACGTTGTACTTTTCCTGAAGTTACGAAACATCCCGCAATTGTTCCAATTTTTGGAACCGTGAATGTGTTGCGCACTTCGGCTGTACCCATAACTTTTTCCACCACTTGCGGAGCAAGTAAACCTTGCATCGCTTTTTTGATGTCATCCATCATTTCGTACACGATTGAGTAAGTTCTGATATCAACACCTAATTGCTTAGCTTTCGCTGCCGCGTTGTTGTCTGGGCGTACGTTAAAGCCGATAACAACACCTTTAGATGTTTGTGCAAGTAAAACGTCATTTTCATTCACACCACCAACTGCAGCATGAATAACTTTAGGTTTTACTTCTTGTGAAGTGGCTTTAGCTAACATTCCTTGAATCGCTTCTAAAGAACCTTGTACGTCCGCCTTTAAAACGATGTTGAAATCTTTAACTTCACCTTGAGTTACTTTAGAGAATAAAT
>CAMLRE010000429.1 GCA_946482355.1 uncultured Bdellovibrio sp. | reverse complement strand
AGAAGTTTTCAGCACAATTTTTCGAAGAAATTTATTTTATTTTGCGTTCTTCAACGCGAGTTTCTGATCAAATTGACCAATTTAAGCGGGGATTACGCATTCAAAATAGTTTGCGACATAGGTCGAGACTTTCAGCACTTCAAGTGCGTGCACAAGCGGTGGTTGCGGCACTTATTTATGTGTTTTTACTTTTCTTTGCCATCGCAGAACTGCAATTAACAAAGTATCCATCAGTTATAATCGTCTCGCTTTTGCTGATGGCAGCGGGTCTTACGATTATTTTAAGAAAAGGAAGTCAGATCAAATGGACGATTTAAATTTACCGAACAGTTTGATTTTGGTGTGGGATATTAAACGCGCGATCGAAAAAAATCTGTCGTTACAGCAAGGTTTGCAGAAATTTGTTCAGCGCACGGCGAATATACGCGGGTTTCATGACGATTTTTCAAAAAACTTCGTGAAGTGGTGGCAAATCCGGCAAAAAACACAAGTTAGCGACCTAAACAATTTTAACGCACAACATAGAGCGCTGATCACATTAATAGAATCAGGTCTGCGCGGCCAATCTATTTATGAAGCGATTAAAGCGATTGAAGCAGATTTAATCGAAATGTGTGAGGCGGATATCCAAGAACATGCGGCGAAACTTCCGCTGCTTTTGCAAATTCCGCTAGTTTTTCTAGTGTTTCCGGCCATTTGTATTTTGCTGCTGGTTCCGACACTGTGCCAGCTCACTTTTTAATAGGTTTTTCACCTTGTTTTGCCTGCGCGAAGGCGATAATTTCTTCAGAGTATGACAAACAATGAATTATGCCTCGAACTAGTCTCTGAATTGACGAAAAAAAATGTTCAATCCAAAAAAGTGCAACAGTTGTGTCAGCGCCTGAAAATTCCATTTAATGGCGATGTGGTAGAACTTATGACTTATATGCTGGGCTCAGGAATGATCCAAAAGAACACAAAAACACCAAGCAAAACAAAGAAGACAAATCATGATTTCAATATCTAATAATATCTTAGACACTATCGGAAACACGCCTCTAGTGCGTTTAAACAAAGTTACAGCGGGTTCAAAACACGAATTCTTCGGTAAAGTTGAATATTTTAATCCGGGTGGATCAATTAAAGATCGTATCGCTAAATATATGGTTGAAGCCGCCGAAAAACGCGGCGAACTTAAACCGGGCGGAACAATCGTAGAAGCTACAGCCGGCAATACAGGCATGGGATTAGCTTTAGCTGCGGCAGTTAAAGGTTATAAATGTATTTTCGTTCTTCCAGAAAAAATGAGTGAAGAAAAACGTGCGATGTTACGTGCTTATGGAGCAAAAGTTGTTGTGACTCCGATGGGTTTAGAACCAGAACATCCGTTAAGCCACTATTCAGTTGCTAAAAAAATCGCTGAAAATACACCTAATTGTTTCTACGCGAACCAATATCACAACATGGATAACATGGATTATCATTATAATGTAACGGGCCCTGAATTATGGGAGCAAACAAAAGGTCAAATCGACGTATTTGTTGGCGGTGTAGGTACGGGCGGAACTATTTCAGGCGTTGGTAAATACTTAAAAGAGAAAAATCCAAATACCAAAGTTTTAGTTACGGATCCAGTGGGCTCGATCATCTACGATTTATACTATCACGGTAAAATCGTTGATCCTCCAGGTGCTTGGAAAGTCGAAGGCGTTGGCGAAGATATGCTTCCGAACAACTGCCAATTAAAAGTTTACGATGATGTTGTCAAAGTCACTGATAAAGAGGCGTTCCAGTTAACTCGCCGTCTAGTGATTGAAGAAGGTTTATGCGTAGGTCCTTCAAGCGGTTTAATTTTAGCGGGTGCGATTGAGTATTCGAAAAAATTAGAAAAACCATCAAAAATCGTTGTTGTTATGCCAGATTCTGGAAAAGCGTACTTAAGCAAAGTATTTAACGATAAATGGATGGTCGATAATGGCTTAATGGATGCAGGCGCCATGAAATCAGCTTTCAACGTTGAAGTAAAAGCTGAAGAACACATGAAACAATACACTTAATAGATATAAACAGAGAGATTTATGAAAACAGATAGCTCAAAAATGAAATTTAATACGCGCGCGATTCACGCGGGCCAATCTCCAGATCCTACAACTGGCGCGATTATGACGCCGGTGTACTTAACTTCAACTTATGTGCAAGAATCTCCGGGTGTTCACAAAGGTTGGGAGTATTCTCGTACCCACAATCCAACTCGTAGAGCTTACGAAGATTGCATCGCTTCTTTAGAATCAGGAAAATACGGTTTTGCTTTTGCCAGCGGTTGTGCAGCAACGACTACAGTTATGCATTTATTAACGGCCGGTGATCATGTGATCGCTATGGATGACATGTACGGCGGAACTTTCCGTTTATTCGATAAAGTATTACGTCATCATGGTTTAGAATTTTCTTACACAGATTTAACTAATGTTGCGAATGTAGAAAAAGCCATTAAACCAAATACAAAAATGATTTGGGTTGAAACACCGACAAATCCAACATTGAAATTAGCTGATATTAAGAAAATTTCTGCGATTGCAGCGGCTAAAAATATCTTAGTTGTTGTAGATAATACGTTTATGTCGCCTTACTTCCAACGTCCGTTAGAATTAGGTGCAAATATCGTTGTTCACTCAGCAACAAAATACATCGGCGGTCACTCTGACGTCGTTGGTGGTGTAGCAGTTACTTCTG
>CAMLRE010000428.1 GCA_946482355.1 uncultured Bdellovibrio sp. | reverse complement strand
ACACACGGCCCGGCGATAGCACCGCGATGTAAACGCATAAAAATTGAAAAGGAATTAACGGCTGGCGCAGTTGCCCGAGTTGCAACCCCAACGTCTCACCCATCCATGTTGTGATAATAAATGGCGCCGATAAAACAAAAAAACCAATTTCTAAAGATTTCGTCGAGGGAATATTCTGGCGATGAGCATACAGCCAAACACCGATAGCTAAGGCTAAAGCGGCATGGGTTGCGTTGAGCAAAACCATGATTTCTCCGATAGCTGCACCATCGATAAAAATAAAAATAGTCTGAATGACAAATGAAGCAATGGTTGCAAAGACCATTGTGCGATAAGCTTCCATATGAGATTCAGAAACACGTTTGATCATTAAGGGTGAATTCCTTCAACAAACCCCAATAACTGCGGAAGCCCGATCGGCTTTGCCACAACTTTTGTATTAGGCATACGAGTTGCTGCCAACACTTCAGGATCAGAAACCGCATGACCTGTAAGAAAAACGATTTTACCTTTGAAGCCGTTATCACGCAGCCACTGCGCTACATTGACACCCGAAGGTCTTTCAGCCCCTAAGTTCACATCAAGAATTGCTAATTCACAGTTTAAGATTTTATCTTTCTGCTGTTGAACAGAATCCATAGACGTTGCCGTAATCACCTGATTGACATTGCATAGAGTGACAAGTGTTTCTTGAAGAACTTCAAGTAAATCAATATCGTCATCCATAACTAGAATAGTAGGTCCGGCTTGCATACCGTCTGGATACCACAACTAGAAACGCTTTCCTAGAACTAGCTCTTAGGGTTCACGTAATTTCATAGTAGCAAATGGGGCATTTTTAACCGTACCTTAACAGCTTTTGTTAAGATTAACTTGAACAGGCGGTAGTTGTTCCGCAGTTTAAGCAGCGATAACAACCCGATTCAAGCACCGTAGGGCTTCCGCACTCAGTACAAGCTGGAAACTCCGGTTTATTTCGATTTAACGGTTGTACAAATTTGCTTCCATCGCGGTAAATTGCCACAGCCTTTAAATTTAAACGCCAAGCTTTATGGTAAACCTCGGCAATATCTTTTTCTGTGGCCGAATTCGGAAGATTCACCGTCTTAGAGATGGCTCCTGAGATAAAAGGCTGAACCGCAGCCATCATCAGAATATGCGCGTCTGGAGATAATACATCATCCCCTGTATGAGTTGTTCCCGCTGCGGTAAAAAATATTTTTTTATGTTCAGGTTTTAAAATATTGCTAGCGATAAAATCTTCGCCACTTTCGATTTGAAATAAAATTTTATCGCGGTCAACTTCTGAATAACCTAAATTGTCTAAAGCGATTTTTACCGATTGATTCACAATTTTAAGCTGCCCGCCACCCGATAATTTTTTATGTTTGATCAATGAAAAATCAGGCTCAATACCTGTGGTGTCACAGTCCATCACAAGACCGATTGTGCCCGTTGGAGCAATCACTGTAACCTGGGCGTTTCTAAAGCCGTGCTTTTCACCCATTTCAATGACGTCAGCCCAAAGCTCATGACAAATTTCTTTGTACGCCGGTGGTAGCAAATGCCACTGAATATCTTTTAAAGATTTCTGATGAAGCTTCATCACACCCATCATTGATTTTTTATTTTTCTTAAACCCCGGAAAAGGTTTTAACTTTGCTGCAAGCTCGGCACTTGTGTAATACGCCATACCCGTCATCATCGCCGTCACGGCTCCCGCGAAAGCTCTGGCGTGGTCACTGTCATAACCTAAGCCCATTTGCATTAATAAACTGCCAAGGTTTGCGTAACCTAAACCTAGCGGACGGTAATCATGCGAATTTTTCGCGATTTGTTCTGTAGGGTAACTGGCATAATCGACTAAAAACTCTTGCGCTAAGATAAAAGTTTTTACCGTGATTAAAAACTCGTGAATTTTAAATTTTTCATCGTTAGCTTTTGATTGATCAAAAAATTTAACCAGATTTAGCGAAGCTAAATTACAAGCCGAATCGTCTAAGAACATATACTCAGAACAAGGATTACTTGCGTTAATCGGCGCTGTTTCTTTACAGGTGTGAAATTTATTAATTGTATCACTAAATTGCACACCAGGGTCTGCGCAATTCCACGCGGCTTTACAAAGTTGGCGCCATAATTGATCAGAACTCACTTCAGAAACAGGTTTACCATTTACGCGTGATCTTAAAGACCACTGCGCGTTTTTTTCTAAAGCGTGCATGAACTTATTTGAAATACGAACTGAGTTATTCGCGTTTTGACCAGAAACAGTATGGTACGACTCCCCGTCAAGTTCCGCCGAATAGCCTTGAGCAATTAAAGCGTGGGCCTTTTTTTCTTCTTTCATTTTCCATGAAATAAATTCTGAAATTTCAGGGTGATCCATATCCACACAAACCATTTTAGCGGCTCTGCGGGTTGTGCCACCTGATTTAATGGCCCCGGCTGATTTATCTAAGATTTCTAAAAATGAAATTAATCCTGAGCTTGTGCCGCCAGAATTTAAATTTTCATATTTACTTCTTAAAGTCGAAAAGTTTGTTCCAGAACCTGAACCGTATTTAAAAAGTTTGGCTTCAGTTTTTACTAAGTCAAAAATAGATTCTAACGAATCATCAACAGACTGAATAAAACAGGCTGAACATTGCGGACGTTTAAAAGCATCAGTGATTTCGGCTATTTTTTTAGATTTATAATCCCAGGCAAAGTGATG
>CAMLRE010000427.1 GCA_946482355.1 uncultured Bdellovibrio sp. | reverse complement strand
CTTTGATCGCTTTTTCGATCTTAGCGCGTTGAGCTTCAGCTTTCTTTTTGTAAGAAGCTAAGTTTTTTTCAACGTCAGTCGCAGATTTTTTAACTTGCGATACAACTTTATGAACTTCTTTTTGTAATTCATTTTCTGCGGCTACAACTTTTTTAGCTAAGTCTTTATATTTCTTAACTGCTTGGTCGGCTGACAGCTTTTGAATTTTTGTTTGTAAATCATGAGTCACTGCTTGAACGTCAGCGATCACTTTTTTTACATTTTTTTGTTCAGAAAGTTTTTGAACGATCTTTTGAATATTAGTAAGAGCCATAATCTTTCTCCTAATTATCGTGTATAAACCTATTCTAACTTAAATACAAAAGCATTTACAGAGTAAAATTAAAATTCTTAATCAAGGCGCCCGGTGTCTTGAAAGCGCCAAGTTCACGTTTTAAGTAAGTCATCGTACTTACGAAAACGGAAGACTCTTTTGTCAGTTCTACCAAGTTATCACCAAAGATATTATAAATCGACTCGTCAAAGCGTAAGTCTTGAATAGGACCGACGATTTCGCCTTTCTCTACGTAAAAGCAAGCAAAGCGAGTCATCCCTGTCATACGCGCCGTTTGCACGTCTGAATAGTTAATGTAGTGAAGGTTAGATAAGTAGAGTCCTTGACCTAACTTTGACAAAGCATCCTTCTCAGCTAGAGTGCCGGCTCTAACATCTAGACTACGCGGAGCTTCTGAAACATCAGCAAAGTTCGTTTCAATATTGTACTCTTTCGCTGTCGCAGTACTTGTTAGTAACGATTTGAGTTCACCATTTTCGATGAGGTTTACTTTGTTCGGGCTTAATTCACCCATTGAATTAAATAACGGTGATAAACCTAAATCAAAATTTTCAGTCATCGAAAATTTCGGAGATAATTTTAATTCTTTATCTTTTAATTTTTTTAACGGCGCATAACCTTTATTGAAATTTCCTTGGCTTAATGAACCGTAGCTCATTGTTCCTAAGATTTCTGCCACCGCCATCGGTTCAAGATACACATCGTGTTTTCCACGCGGGATAGTTTGCATCGGACGGTTTAAAAGATTGAGTTTGTTTTTCGTTGCTTGAGCTTGTGCTTGGAATTCGGTCAACGAAAAATTTTCAGCTGAGTAATAACCTTTAGCTGCTTTTGGGCCATTGTATAACGAATAATCTAAGAAGAAGTAATCAGTTTCAAAAAAGTGAAATTGTCCTTCAGAGTTAATCGAAGCTTGTCTTAACGGTCCTGAGCACCAGAAACCCGCAAGGTCAGTGTCTTTGTAAGTTTCATAGATTAAACCTGGAACTTCAGTATCTGCGGGGCGGTCTACTTTTTTAAAAGTTTCAGAAGTGCCATTGTTTTTAAGCGGAATAAATTGCGGATGTGGGTCCATTTGCATTAATTGAACACGAGCATCATCGAGCAAGTGCTTAGCACTTTGCAAATCATGTTCAAGATTCATCGTTAAGTTAAAACGCATTTTTAATGAACGTTGTTCTTTGTTAAACTGCAAAGTCACTTCGTGTTGGTGCACAGAAGTGTTTTGACGAACTTTACTTTGTGAAAAGCGTAAGAACGTTGAATCTTCAGAATGTAAGAATAAACCTAACTGTTCGCCAGATTTTAAAGTCGAAAATAATTCTTCAGAGAATTTTTTGATATAAGTCTTCATAAATTAACCACCAAAGATTTCAATGTTGTTAAATAAAGCGTAAGGTGATGAGTGACCTACGCGAATAACTTGGCTTGGTTCGCCTTTACCGCAATACGGAGAACCATAAGTTTCGACCGTGTTGTTAGAAGTTAAAGCTTTTAAACTTTTCCAGAACGGAACAGTGATGCCGCGATAATTTGGATTTTTTAAAGTTCCTACCACTTTACCGTTTTTAACTTGTTTTGCGATTTCACAACCGAATTGGAACTTGCGGCGGTAATCATCAATTGACCAAGAACGGTTGGCGTACATGATCACTCCGTTTTCAACTGAAGAAATCATTTGATCTAAAGTGTGTGAGCCACCTTCAAGGTTAATGTTCGCCATACGGTCAATCGGGGCACGGTTCCAAGAGCTTGAACGAGAATTCGCAACACCTGAAATTTGGCTTCTGTATTGGCTCTCTAAAGAACCTAAGCCCGCTTGTAAGATACCGTCTTTAATTAAATATTTTTTCTCAGCCGGATTTCCCACTTCGTCAAAGGCGTAGCTGGCCATTTCGTTTGAAGCTGTTGGATCAAACACCACGTTCATGATTTTGCTTCCGTACTCTAAGCTTCCGAAATCCTGCGGCTGAACAAAGCTCCAGCCAGCAAAATTTCTTTCATCACCCAAGATACGGTCTAATTCTAACGGGTGACCGATCGATTCGTGAATTTGTAATAACATTTGATCTGGAGCTAAAATTACATCACAAGTTTCTGTCGGGCAGTTTGGTGCTGTTAATAATTCTAAAGCTTCACGCGAAGTTTCATCACATTCAGCTAATGTTCTATCTAAATCAAAAAATTCAGAACCGATTTGTAAACAAATACCACGGCCACCATGCAATGAACGTGTTTGTGTCTCAGTGCCATCTTGGGCTGTGGCCGAGAAAGCACTGACGATAATATTAAAATCCTGTTCAAAGTTGGCCCCTTGTGACGACATATACTTTTGACGGCACTCAATCACCATCGCTTCAGCAGAGGCGGTGATAATTTTGTCGTTTACT
>CAMLRE010000426.1 GCA_946482355.1 uncultured Bdellovibrio sp. | reverse complement strand
ACCAATTCGCTAGAACCCCGTGAAAAGATTGTGAATAAATTTGCTTTATGCTGATCCGGAATACCTGGGCCATAATCAGTCACAGAAACACTTACTTTTTGAGGTTCATCTTTAACACGAATTTCAATCGGAGAATTTTCTGGTGTGTACTTACAAGCGTTATCTAATAAGTTAGAAACCACCTGATAAATTCTGACCGGATCAACGTTAATCATCACTGGCGATGTTTGCGTAAATGCAATCTCTCTATTTGGAAATCTTAACTTATACTCATTTATGCAATTTACGATCAGCGCTGAAATATCTGCCGACTCACGTTTGATTTTAAGAACACCTCGCTCTAACCTAGAAACATCTAATAAATCGACGACTAAGCGCGCGATACGATCACCCTGCGCCTTAAGGCGCATTAATGTATCGCCACCTAACGGTTCACCTTTTTCTAATTTTTTTTCAGCCAGTTGCAAGATCAGATTAAACGCTGTCACTGGTGTACGAAGTTCATGAGCGGCTATATCCAGAAAGCGCGACTTTAACAAGATCGCGTTTTTATATTCGGTAACGTCTTGATTAATACCTGTCGCCCGTGTTGCAACACCCTGATTATTTTTTATAAGTGCGGCGCTAGCTTTGATATCTTTGACTGTGCCATCCGGCCATACAACTCTAAATTCTGAACTAAATCTTTCGCCATTCAAAGATTCCTGAAACTCCCGATAACTTCTGTCTAAATCATCGGGGTGAAGACTTGCCTTCCAAGCGTCAAAACTTGGTTGGTAAGTTTTTCGATTTACACCATAAAGCGCGTACATCTGATCATTCCACTCAAGTATATTGGCTTCGAGATCGTAATCCCAGACACCAAGCTGGGCTGACGTTGTTGCTAATTGCAAACGATGTTCGCTTTTTCTAAGCTCTTCTTCCATGCGCTTACGCTCAGTTAAATCTACGATCTGTGAAATAAAATAAAGTGGTTGGCCTTTTTGATTTCGCACCAAAGAAACACTTAAATGCGCCCACACAGTTTTGCCCGATTTAGTAAAGTAGCGTTTTTCCATGCCATAGGTTTTAATTTTACCTTCAAGTAAACTACGAACGTAATCTAGGTCTCTGGCTAAATCATCGGGATGAGTAATTTGCTGAAACGTTAACTGCATTAATTCTGGTTTTGAATATTCCAACAAATCACAAACTGATTGGTTAACCTTAATCCATCCACCTTCGATCGAAATAAGTGCCATTCCGATTGCTGCGTTTTCAAAAGCATTTGTGAAACGTTCTGCGTTTTCGCGAGAGATTTCTTGTTCTTTAATGCGCTCACTGATTTCACTGATCGTTCCAGCGTAGGCGACAGAGTTATTATCTTTTAGCGGATTAGCTTGCGCATTCACCCAAGTGACTTCACCATCTGCATGGCGAAAACGAAACTCTGCCTGAAATTGCAATTGTTTTTCTGTCGCCGTCTTCCACGCTTGGGTAATTTTAGACTGATCTTCTGGATGAATAAGTTTAAGCCAATTATGGTTAAGAACATCTGTGGCTTTAAGACCTGAAATATCTAACCATTTGTGATTTACGTACGAGCAAACACCTTGCTGATCGGCAAAAAAAAGGCCCACAGGAATAATTTCAGCTAAGGCTTTAAATTGGTCTTTTTCATTCGGTTGCATACGTCTCAATTATCATGAAGGGTTCTAACCATCATGACAATAAAATAGAATGTAGTTCAGCCGATTTGGGGCTGAAATACCTAAGGAAAAAGGCCTCTTAGTTAAAAGCCAGTCAAAATGTTAAGATAGTTACTTTCCTAAAAACTCTTCTAACAGCAAAGCCGTGGCCTCAGCCACTTTAGAATTTATAGTAGGACTTAAAATTTCGCCCAAATATTCTCCGTGACCACCAGGTAAAACGATCAGCTTAGCCTTCGGGATGGTGCGAGAAATCCATATCGCATGTTCTAACGTGGCCACATCGTGCTGACCTTGGATAACTAACGTGTCTGCCTTAAGATTTTTGACATCTTTATCCGGAACGTCTTTAAAATTCTTCATACGATTAAAATCGTGTTTGTACATATTCATTAGCTTTTCTTGATCAGGTGTAACTTTCAAAAAAGCATCTTTATAAGGTTGAGGCAGTTTCGTAAAATCTTCGGCATCAAACATTTTCCAGAAACCTTTCGGTACCCCGGATTTTTTTGTTAAAGACGAAGCGAAAATCATTTTTCTTACAAGCTTCGGATGGCGGATAGCCACTTGCATAGCCACGCTTCCGCCGTTGCTAAAACCCATCACGTCAATTTTTTCTAACTTAAGATGCTTCATCAATGCTGCGACATCATCAGCTGTTGATTCAAAACGAACAGGCGTACCACGATCACCGGTTCTTCCGTGAGCCTGCTCTTCAATAGCAATAATTTTACGAGAAGACTTTAAAAGCGGAATCATTCGTCCCCAACTGGTATCGATCGTAGACCCTCCGCCATGCAATAACACTAAGGGCACACCTTCTGCTGAGCCATGAATTTCGTAATACATTTTTAAATCGTTAATGTTGGCGTAATCGGCATAAGCCTTAGTCAGAACAGATGTCATTGTCAGAATAAAAAATAGAAGTTTCATCGGCGTTGAAATCCTGATTTATAAATGGTGCAGTCGGCAGGACTCGAACCTGCAACCTACCGGTTCGAAGCCGGGAATTCTATCCATTGAACTACGACTGCAT
>CAMLRE010000425.1 GCA_946482355.1 uncultured Bdellovibrio sp. | reverse complement strand
GCTTCATTAGAAATATCTTTTACGCGAACGCCGATACCTTTATCAGCAGCCACGTAAGCGATACCACCACCCATTGTTCCAGCACCTAAAACACCGATATTTTTAACTGGTTTTGCTTTTACGTTTTTATCAGCCACACCAGAAGATTTTTTAACCATTTCAGTTAAATAAAATACGTGAATTAAATTTTTAGAAATATCAGTTAAGGCACAACGAACAAAATGATCTTTTTCGATCTCTAAAGCTTTTGCACGATTTGACATACCGTAAGTGTTTTTTACCACTTCTAAAGCTTCAATCGGAGCTGGGTAGTGACCTTTAGTCGCTTTTAAAGTTGCTTTTTTCGCTTGAGAAAACACAACACCTTTTAATGGGCCTTCTAAAAGTTTACCCATCATGCCGCGCGCTTGAAACGTTTTACGGCGTTTACCACGACCTGAAGATAAAATCTTTTCGATTTCTTTTTCTGCAAAAGATTCAAGTAAGTTCGGGTGAACAACGTAATCTACTAAACCGATTTTTAAAGCTTTTTTAGCATTTAATAATTTACCGGCTAAAATTACATCAAGCGCTGCTTGAATACCCACAACACGTGGTAAACGAATACAACCACCAAAACCAGGTAAGATACCTAATTGTGTTTCAGGAAGACCGATACGAGTTGATGAATCTTCAGAAGCGATACGGTAATCACACGCTAAAACAAATTCACAACCACCACCCGCACACGCACCGTTGATTAAAGCCATTGTTGGCATCGGAAGATCTTCAACCATATTCATGATCTCTTGACCACCGCCAACGGCTTCACGAACCGCAGCTTCTGTTGTTAAGGCTTTGATTTCTTCAATATCAGCACCTGCAATAAAGATTTTTGGTTTTGCTGATTTAAAAACAACAAATTTATAATTTGAAGTTTTTAGTTTTTCTAAAAGAGCTTTAAACTCCATCATCACCGGAGTTGAAAACTTATTTACTTTTTCACCTGGTAAATCAAACGTAACATGAGCTACGCCATTTTTTTCTGTTACTGAAAAAGCTTTTCCTGCTGTAGTGCCAGTTGTTTGTGTGGTTTGCATTTCCATTTTTTCAATTACCCTTCGTTTTCAATAACCATGGAGCCGCCTTGGCCTCCACCGATACATAAAGTTGCTAAGCCGAATTGTTTATTAGAACGTTTTAATTCTTTAGCTAAAGTTAAAACTAAACGAGTTCCTGTAGCACCTACCGGGTGACCTAGCGCAATCGCTCCGCCATTCACGTTTAAGATGTCATCATTCACTGTTCCCACTTTTGCTGATAAGCCTAATTTTTCCTGAGCGAATTTGTCTGAATCCATCGCTTTTTGACAAGCCATAACTTGCGCAGCGAAAGCTTCATTAAGTTCTACACGGCCCATATCTTTCATTGTAAGACCCGCACGTTTAAGCGCGATCGGAGTTGAATACACAGGACCTAATCCCATTCTTTCTGGCTCACAACCCGCAAAAGCGTAACCACGGATTTTTGCAATCGGTTTGTAACCAAGTGCAGTGGCTTTTTCACGCGACATAATTAACATCATCGCTGCACCATCAGTGATCGGACACGCATTACCTGCCGTGATTGTTCCTGTCACTTTATCAATCATTGGTTTTAATTTACCTAAAGCTTGCATTGTTTGTTCAGCACGTGGACCAATATCTTCAGTCACTACGTCTTTAAAATCTGGTTCAACATAAAGCGAAGTCATTTCTTCAGCTAACTTAGCTTTTGCACCCGCTGCTTTTAAGTGTGACGCTAACGCAAAAGCATCTTGTGCTTCACGAGTTAAGCCCCACTCTTTTGCTAAAATTTCGGCTGTGCCCATCATGTTAATTCCGACAAAAGGATCTGTCAGACCTTCAACGATTGAAATGATTGGTTTGTATTTTGTTTTTGCCATCGGAGCTGTTGTGACCATCTCTTTGATTTGCGAAAGATCGGCTTTAAACCAATCCCAAAGAGCGGCTAAACGTTGCCCACCTGTTTTTGCTGATCCTAACCTTTCGATAATCGATGTGATCGACGGAGGCATAATCAATGGCATTTGCGACATGTTTTCAGTACCACCGACAAGCACTGCATCCATTGTTCCAGATTTAATTTTTTCGTAACCTGCAGAAATAGCTTCTAAAGCCGAAGCACAGTTACGGTGCACAGTTACTGCAGAAGTTTTTTGTGGGATTCCGGCATTTAACGCCACCACACGCGAAATATTTACGGCATCAGATGGTGAACCTGTGTTCCCGATGATTACTTCATCAACAACATTCACATCTAAGTTTGTGCGCGAAAGCAGTTCTTTCATAGCTACTTGGCCAAGTTTTGCCGCATGCACGCCTTTTAATTTTGTTCCTGCTTTTGCAAATGGAGTACGCACTCCTTCAACAATCACTACATCCCTGTTAGACATCATTTACCTCACTGTAAAACTAACCTAATTAGCCTACGCCCAAATTATAGCTAAAGCAAATGACGCCTATCAATATAGGACACAGGTGTTGTTGACCCTTTTAAGGGGTAAAACTTAGAATGAAAACTCTAGGAGTTTATTTTGCAAAAATCGTCTACTCACAACAAAACTACTCAATCTGATAAATCAACTGACCGTTCTAATTTTGATAAACAGGCCCTTGAATTCCACCAAATGGGAAGACCAGGCAAGATCGAAGTTGTCTCAACAAAACCGTGTAACACCGAGAAAGCATTA
>CAMLRE010000424.1 GCA_946482355.1 uncultured Bdellovibrio sp. | reverse complement strand
CGAAAAAATGGCTGAAACTCATCCGTACAACCAAGTTATTCCGTACACTGACCGTTTAAATTACTGTTCAGCACCAATGAATAACGTGGGTTACTGCCGTGCGGTTGAAGATTTAATGGGTTTAGAAATTCCAGCACGTGCGCAAGCGATGCGTGTGATTTTATGTGAGCTTTCTCGTATCATCGATCATATCATTGCTGTAGGTACTGGTGGCGTTGACTTAGGAGCTTTAACAGCTTTCTTCCACTTATTTACTTACCGTGAAAAAGTTTATTCTTTATTCGAAAAACTTTGTGGTGCTCGTTTAACTGTAGCTATGACTCGCGTTGGTGGTATGGCTTACGATGCTCCAGAAGGTTGGTTTAATGATGTAAACCGTTTCTGCGATGAAATGTCTGACGGTGTAGAAGAAATTGCTAAAATGTTATTAGGCAATAAAATCTTCATCAAACGTACTCAAGGTGTTTGTCCGGTATCGGCACAAGACGCCATCGAGTGGGGTTACACTGGTCCATTACTTAGAGCTTCAGGTGTAAATTTAGATTTACGTCGCGCTCAACCTTATTATGGTTATGATAAATACGATTTCGATATTCCGGTTGGAACAACTGGCGATATCTATGATCGTTATTTAGTTCGTATCGAAGAAATGCGCCAATCAATCCGTATCATCAGACAAGTAACTAAAAACGTTCCGTCTGGTGACTGGACAGTTCGCGATAAAGGCGTTGTACTTCCTGAGAAAAAAGACGTTTACGGTAACATCGAAGGTTTAATGAATCACTTCATGTTAGTGATCAAAGGTCTTCGTCCTCCGGTTGGCGAAATTTATTCGGCAACAGAGGCTGCTAACGGTGAATTAGGTTTTTACTTAGTTTCTGATGGTTCAGCGTCTCCGTACCGTTTAAAAGTTCGTCCGCCATGTTTTGCCATTTACCAATCATTCCCAGACGTAGTTAAGGGTTCAATGTTAGCAGATGCGATTGCAACTGTAGCTTCAATGAACTTAATCGCTGGTGAGTTAGACAGATAGTCGCAGGAGAATAGAAGAATGTTTCAATTATCTGCCCAAGGAAAAGAAAAAGTTTTAGCTGAATTGAAGAGATACGAATCTCGTCAATCAGCGGTTCTTCCTGCGCTTTACATCGCGCAAGCTGAAAACAAAGGTTACATCTCTCCAGAAGTAATCAAAGAATTGTCTCGTGTAATGGATATTCCAGAAGCGAACATCAATGAAGTTTGCACGTTCTACACGATGTACAACAAAGAACCAATCGGTACTCATCACGTACAAGTTTGCCGTACACTTTCTTGCTACTTAAATGGCGCGAAAGAATTGTCTGAACACATCTGTTCACAATTAGGTACTCACTTAGGTGAAAAAACTAAAGACGGTAAATTCACAGTGACTGAAGTTGAATGTTTAGGTTCATGCGGTACAGCTCCGATGATGCAAATCGGAGATAAATATTACGAAAATTTAACTCATGAATCAGCGATGAATATCATCCGCGGTTTGAAATAAGGGAATTCTAATGAGCGAAGTTAAATACCTTACAGAATTTTATCACTTACCAGAATTCAAAGGCATCGAAGGCTACAAGAAAAACGGTGGATATGTTGAACTTGGTAAAGCTTTAAAAATGCAACCTCAAGAAATCATCGACGTGGTTAAAGCTTCGGGCTTACGCGGGCGTGGTGGCGCGGGTTTCCCGACAGGAATGAAATGGGGCTTCTTACCTAAAAACGGTGAAGAGCGTTACTTATTATGTAATGCCGATGAAGGCGAACCAGGTACTTTCAAAGACCGTATGATGATGGAGCGCGCTCCTCATCAATTAGTTGAAGGTATGATTATTTCTGCTTTCGCGATCGGTTCAAAAAAATCTTATATCTACGTTCGTGGTGAGTACGATGCTTCAATCAACTCATTGTTAGCGGCGATTCAAGAAGCTTACAAAGCGGGTTACTTAGGAAAAAATATCTTAGGTTCTGGTTTTGATCACGATATGGATGTGTACCGCGGAGCTGGTGCTTACATCTGCGGTGAAGAAACAGGAATGATTTCTTCACTTGAAGGTTTAAAAGGCCAACCTAAATTAAAACCGCCGTTTCCGGCAGTTCAAGGTTACTTAAAAAAACCAACTATCGTTAATAACGTAGAAACATTAGCCGCTGTTAAATACATCATCCGTGACGGAGCTGAAGGCTACCGTAAATACGGAACTGAAAAATCAGCGGGTTCAAAATTATTCTCATTATCTGGAAACGTAAATAAACCAGGTAACTACGAAGTTCCATTAGGATATCCGTTAAAAGATATGATCAATGGTCTTGGTGGCGGCATTAAAAACGGAAGAAAATTAAAAGCGGTTATCCCTGGCGGATCATCAGCTCCGGTTTTAACGGCTGAAGAAGCTTTAAAGGCGACATTAGATTATGAAAACTTAGCAGCAGCTGGAACAATGTTAGGATCAGGCGCGATCATCGTGATCGATGATTCTAAATGTATGGTTGAATGCTTAGCGAACTTAACTCACTTCTACCACCACGAATCTTGTGGTCAGTGTACGCCATGCCGTGAAGGCACTGGCTGGGCCGATAAAATCGTTCATTCGATCTTATCTGGTAAAGGTCGCTTACAAGACATCGAGTTATTAGTAAAAGTAGCTGATAACATGAAAGGTAAAACAATCTGCGCGTTATCTGATGCAGCCGCATTACCAATCATCAGCTTCGT
>CAMLRE010000423.1 GCA_946482355.1 uncultured Bdellovibrio sp. | reverse complement strand
TTTCAGTCACTTCATGCGCAAAGCGCATCACTTCTAAAATTAAATAATCTTCGCGTGGAATAATCACCACTAGGTGCTGTCTGTTGCGTAATACAAATTTAGCCACCGCCGCTTTTTTTGTTTCTGTTAAAACATCCCGTAACAGCACGTAACCTTTTTCTCCGTTTTTGCCCGGTACTAAATAGTAAGGTTTTTCAAAAAGCAGAAAATCAACGTCTTTTAAATTGACGAAATCTTCAATGTCGATGGTTTGAGTGGTTTTTGGGTTGGCGTTTTTTAATTCTTCGTCAGTGACTTCGACGAATTGGTTTTTTTCATATTCGTAGGCTTTGATAATATTTTTGCGGTCAATCTCTTTACCAGTGGATTTCGAGTATTGCTTGTATCCAATAGGCGAGTTATCGCGCTTATCTAACATACGAAAGCTGATTCGTTCTTCTTCTTTGGCACTCATCACTGAAACCGGAATATTTAATAAACCGAAACTGATAGCGCCACTCCAAATTCCGCGAGCCATACGGCACCTCTTAGATTAAACGTTCGTTATGACGGCGAGCTTTATCACGGGATCTACGGGCATCTTCACCGACGACATCATGAGCACCTTCAACGTATTCGCTAGAATCTTTGATATCTTTATCGTGTAAAGTTGTTGAATTTTTATGGGTACGAGGCCCATGCAGATTTTTTTCTTTGCTATGTTTTGAACGCATCATAACCTCCTGTGTAATTGTCGCTGTAATGTAAAAAGCAACAAGCTTGCCGCGATCAAAGCCACTAGAGCGATTCTTCGGGCGTGCTACTGGGAAATTTTGGGACGCTTGCAAGGACGCGTAACGGAATAGTTTTTGCTGCTTAAAGCTTAATATGAAAAAAATTAGTCTAACTCTCGTTTTATTAGGTTTATTTCTTTTTTCAGTCATTGGCCAGTTGATCGAAGGTCATCACACTTACAATGAAGAACGGCAGCAAGAATTTAATAAACCAAAAGTGACAATGTCACAGTATATGAAGAGCGGGCATTTTATAAGTTCGCTCAGTGAAAATATGGAATCCGAATTTTTACAGATGGCTTTATTTGTGGTACTTACCGTAAATCTTTATCAAATCGGCTCTTCAGAATCGAACAAACTTCCACAGCAAAAAACAGCTCACGATCTTAAAGAAGAGTTGGATGAAAGAAAATATTCAGCGGCGCAAGCACAGAAGCACCCGCTGTTATGGCGGCTGTATGAAGTTTCATTAACCTTGGCTATGTTTATTTTGTTTGTGGGCTTTTTCTTTTTGCATGCTTACGGAAGCTGGATGATGGTCAATGAGCAAAATATCGTGCTGCAAAAACCAGTGCTGGAATTTTGGGAAATTTTTAAAGAAAGTGAATTCTGGTTTGAATCTTTTCAGAACTGGCAAAGCGAGTTCTTTTCAGTAGTTACGTTAGGTCTTTGCAGTATTTTTCTGCGCCAGAAGGGTTCTCCGCAATCTAAGAAAATGCACCGTGGTCTGTGGTATACGGGTAGCCATTGACATTTACATATAATTTACATATTGTTGTTTTATATGTCAGCGGCAGAAAAAATCAGACATTTAAAGCTCGTTTTAGGAGAAGAACATAGGTTTCTTCAAAAAGAGTTTTGGCCTCTGCCTGACACGCTCCCTTTGCTTTCTCCGGGTATTCCTAAGGGAGCTATCGTTGAACTTTTAGGTTCAGCGAAAGTGGAATGGCTGATTGCTTTTTTAAAATCAAATCCTGAATTTAAAATCTTTTGGGCTGAACGCGAACAAAGTGTTCTTCCAACAGCACTTTATCAGCGGGGGCTTAATTTAGAAAATATCACATTCGGGTTATTTGGCGAAGATATGATGCAGCCTTTACGCCGTATAATTCAAAGTCAAAGTTTTGAAATTGTGATCGCTCCACAAATTTTTGATGAGATTAAAACTTTAAAAGCTTTGCAGTTATTTACTGAAAAAGCGAATACCAGTTTATTTTTATTAAGCAACAAAACCGCATCGACCGCTTGGCCGATTTCATTACAACTTGAAATACACAACTCTGAACGAAATCACCTCCATGTCGATGTTATCAAACAAAAACATGGGCATGTTATATGAAGGTTGCGTGCCTTTGGTTTTCACAGCCGTTAAAGTTAGCAAAAATCGCTGAGCACTTTCTGCGTTTAAGCCCGCAGATTTGTTTTAGCAAGCAGGCTTTATTTATCGAAATCGGTAAATGTCACAGACTTTATAACGAGGCTGGATTTTTAGCGCGTTTGCAGGTTATTTTGCGAAGGCTGAATTTAAAACCGAGTGTCGGTATTGAACGCGATATTCCCTATTCTTTACTAAAAGCTAAATATCGTACAACGACGTTGGCGGCATTGCCGCTTGCTGCACTTATTGAAATGGCTGATCCGTTTAACCGTGATGAAGTGCTACAGAAAAACATTTTAAAAATGACTGATTCTTTAATGGATGTGGGAGTTAGAAACTTAGCGCAGTTTCTAACTCTGCCTTTAAAAGAATTGGTTAATCGCTATGGGCCATTAAGTATTTTATGTATGCAGCGCCTGCGCGGTGAGGTTGAAATTCCATGGATACACTGGAAACCTGAAGAAGTTGTCACTGAAAGAACAGATTTTCCGTATTTTGAATTTTACGGCGAACTGGAGCCTATTTTATTTGAATTAAAAAAGCATTTAGATTTAGTTTTTTTGCGTTTACGCGCGCGAGATTTAAAAGCGCAGAA
>CAMLRE010000422.1 GCA_946482355.1 uncultured Bdellovibrio sp. | reverse complement strand
ATTTTGAACCAAATCTAACAGCTTTAATGCAGTTAATGGGTGTGCCATTCACAGGTGCAGGCCCAATGAGTTTACAACTTTGCAAAGACAAAGGATTAACGAAAGCGATTTTAGATTATCATGAAATTAATATTCCAAAATTCGTGGTCGCTAAAAAAGGCCGCGCTATTCAGCCATTAAAAAACTTTCCCTTTCCCGCTTTTATCAAGCCATTAGATCTTGAATCCTCTGAAGGTATTTCACAAAGTTCATTCGTATCTAACGAAAAAGAAGCTTTAGCGCGCGTTAAGTTTATTCATAACTCTTTAGGGGCTGATGCGATCATCGAAGAATTTATCGATGGCCGTGAAGTTTATGTTTCTATTTTAGGAAACGAAAACTTAAAAGTATTTCCACCGCGTGAATTATTCTTTAAAGCTAAACCTGAAGATGAACCTAAATTTGCCACTTACAAATCGAAATGGGATCAAGCTTACCGTAAAAAATGGGGCATTGATTCTGACTGGGCTAAATCATTTCCAGAACCTGTTCAGAAAAAGCTAAATGATGTCTGTAAAAAGATTTATCGTCTTTTAGGCATTCAGGGTTTTGGGCGTATTGATTTACGTATTCGTGGTGATGAAATTTATTTTATTGAAGCTAATCCCAATCCATCGATTGCAAAAAAAGAAGACTACGCCCTGTCAGCTAAAAAATCCGGCGTAGATTACGACGAATTAATCGCAAAAATTGTTTCCTTGTCATTAAGTGCTTAGATCTGCTTAAGTAGATCTGATGGAAAATAAATCTGAATTAGTTATCACTGACCTTGTCATTGGCGATGGTATCGCGGCCGACAAAGGCGCACTCATTACTTACAATTACATCGGCACGCTAGAAGATGGATCAAAATTTGATTCTTCTTACGATCATGGCCGCCCGCTTGAGATTGTTTTAAGTTCTAAAAAGTTAATTCAAGGCTTTTATTTAGGAATGATGGGTATGAAAGTGGGTGGCCGTCGTCGCCTTTTTGTACCTGCGGCGTTAGGGTACGGCGACCAAATAAAACCGCGTATCCCCGCGAATTCTAACCTGATTTTTGAAATTGAACTTTTAGAAGTTCGCCTGCGCGAATAATATTACCCGGGTGATATTGACATATCCATTTTACCCGGGTATTATTAATCCCATGGAAACATTAAATACCTATACGGCCTTTGAAGATCATAAAATTTTAAGCCAAGGCATCTTAGAAGACGTTGTTTTAAAAGTTAAAAAGCGTCTTGAAAAATCCCCTGAATCACAAATCGTGATTTATAGCGATGCCACAGGCAAATCGATGGATTTTAATTTCCAAGGCAGTGAAAAAGAAGTTTTAAAACGCCTTGAAGTCTACACCACTCCAGAAAATACAACAGAAGCTTCCTCTGGCCCCGGTCGCCCCAAATTAGGTGTAATCTCGCGAGAAGTTTCGCTTCTTCCAAAACACTGGGAATGGTTAGCAACTCAATCTGGCGGTGCTTCGAATACCTTACGCAAACTTGTCGAAGAAAATATGAAGAAAACTTCTGGAGTTCTCACAGTTAAAACCGCACAAGAGCGCACTTATAAGTTTATGTCGGTTGAAGCCGGAGACCTTGAAAACTACGAAGAAGCCTTACGTGCCTTGTATCGTAAAGATAAAGAACGCTTTACGAGTGAAATTAAAACTTGGCCACGCGATGTGCAAAAGCATATTTTGGAACTTGCAAAACCCGTTTTTGCATAACAAAATTTGTTTATGTTTAAAAAAGTACTTCTTATTTCTAGTTTACTTTTCTCGCAAGCGTTGCTGGCTGCTGACCAAGTTTTAGATTTAAATGCGACTTTTCAAGTTCCTGTTCCTTCAGAAAAATTCGCGCATTTAGCAACTTTTGAAATCACGAATTATCAAATCATTATCAACAACAAAGGTGTCGTCTCTATGTCGTACACCTTACCTGAAGATTTAAGTGGCGAACAAATCAATATCGTTCTGCCACTTGTTTCTGATAATAACGGCAACCGCTTATTTAAAGGCGAAAAAGGAACAGCCGATTGCACTGGTGAATGGACAGCTTTAGAGTGTGGCGTTCGTTTTGAAAATTTAAACCTTCAGCAAGGTAAAGTGATCGCTCACCTTTTTGCTAAATACGGTTACAATCAAGAAACGAAAAACCGTATGCTGGTCAGCCAAATGTTCGCAAAAGATCCAACAGGCTTACTTAAAACAAACGGCCCTAAAGAATAAGTTTCAGTTTATTCACAACGCATTGGATGTGGACTCATTGTAGTTTCTTTGACAAAACTACTTAAGCAGCAAGGATTCTTCAATGAGCACCCGCTTTAGCACGCTTCCCCATGATTTTAAAAAATTAATTTCTGCCCGATTCTTTTTTACCTTCGCCGTACAAATGCAGGCCGTGGTTCTTGGTTGGCGCATCTACGATTTACTAAAAGATCCATTATCACTGGGTTTAATTGGTTTAACTGAAGCTATTCCCGCTATCGGCTTAGCACTTTATGCAGGTTATTTAGTTGATCGCCTGCGCCCGCTTAAAGTTTACCGCAAAGTCATTATGGTCAGTTTTGTTTCAGGCTTAGTGGTTTTATTTGAACATGTCTTTGCGGCAAATCTTTCGATTTACCAACAAGCAGGAATGTTATATTCAGCCGCCTTTTTAACAGGTATTGCGCGTGCTTTTTCTCAACCTGCTATCTTTGCCACTGTTCCCCGCTTAGTAGACCGGTC
>CAMLRE010000421.1 GCA_946482355.1 uncultured Bdellovibrio sp. | reverse complement strand
ACCAAAGTTGTCAGTAAACCAGAAGTCTTTTTTAAGTCTTGAATAATATGTTTTACTTCTGGGGCTTGCAGATAATTTGATGAAGGTTCCGGCAACATCGAATCCGGCGTATTAACGCGCAATAAGGCTTTATACTGTTGGTTGCCCTGTTCTTGAATAATCGTCATGCGCTGAAAAAGCGTATGACGTAAAACTAAGTCTAAATATGGTTCATCTTTAGTGTAGTTTGCCGGCCTATCTTCAAGATTATTTTCATAACTTTGAATTTTAAGTATACTGTTAGTTAATAACAGGTCGATCTTAGTTAATTCTTCGCGAGCTGTTTGGGTAAAGATGGTTTTTTGAATAAAATCATCACGTTGTTTTAAATGGGTATAGATATAATAGCAAAAGCCCAAGCCCGAAATTAAAGTCAATACCGGAGCCCAAAGAATTAATCTCTGTAGCTGGTTGACATGGTGGCTTAGACTTAGGATGACACGGTTGTAAATTCGTTTTGAAGCTTTCATCTCTTTCTATATTAGTTGAAACAATTTGATATTAATAATAATTTCGTTTGAAGAAATCTTCAAATGACCTTCAAACGTCCTTTATTTGGACATGGTTTAGTCAAAATTAACAAAGATCGCGGCATAGGCGAGGGGTATTATGCAATTTCAAGAGATATTGACGAAATTCAAAGCGGTTAAGGATTTTAACCCACAAGGTTTAGAGCAACTTAAAGAAGACACCGATGAAAAAGTTGCGTTAAAAATCTTGGCGCGTTTTTTTATTACTCTTGAAGAATCTTTAGCCCACGTGGCCACAAGCCTAAATAGCGGTGAGCTTGTCGAAGTTTCTAAAGGTTCGCATAAAATTGCAGGTTCGGCAGATCTTGTTGGATTTAGTACTTTCGCCCAAAGATCACGTAAAATTTCACGTGATGTTAAAGGTACTCCGGAAATGTCATCGGCTGATGTTCATCACGAAGTAGTCGATTATCTGAACGACGGAAAAACCATGTTAGGCCAGATGAAGCAGGCCTTTTCAGACTACAAAAATTACATCTGAATTTAAAAAAAATAAGCTGGTTTAGCTGTTGGGTTTAACTTCGATTTTATAACCGGCACCAAGCACAGTTTCTACTTTAGCTGTGCTTGAAGAAATCTTTTTACGTAAATGCGAAATATGCGCATCAACAGTACGCTCGGTAATATGTTTTGAAATTCCCCACACATGATCGATTAAATAATCACGTGAATAGACCTGGCCTGGACGGGTAGAAAGAATTTTTAAAAGTTTAAATTCAGACGGTGTTAAATCGACATTTTCTAATTTATCAGTGAGCTGAATTTGCACACTCATTTTGTCAGAATCAATAATAAGATTTCCTAATTTGATAAATTGCGTGTCTTTTGCTTGGGCTTGCGCTGTACGGAGGCGGGCTTCGATACGCGCTTTTAGCTCTGCCGAATGAGGTGGTTTTACGATGTAATCATCAGCACCCACACCGAAGGCCGCTACTTTGCTTAAGATATCGTTATCAGCACTTAAAATAATAATCGGAATATCTTTAGCGCTAAAGGCATCTTTGAATTGAGATAAGGCTTTAATGCCGTTTCCGTCGGGTAGCGACACATCGAGTAAAATTAAATCAAAACTTTCGCGACCGTTTTGCACATATTTAAAGGCGTCATTTAAAGTGGGGGCAAAAGACAACGTATGGTCTTTTAAAACGGATGTAAGATAGATCACAAAATCTTGGTTATCTTCAATGCACAATATTTTCGCCATAAGATTTCCATTCCTACTTAGGTCTGTTTTCACTCTTGTCTCTCTCTAAAAATTACTGTGATTTTGCGTAATCTTCAAATGAATTTAATCGGAATCCCAAATTTACCCCACACACTTATTATACGGCATAGCTCAAGGAGGAAATTATGACCATTAACTTGCATTTCTCGCACGTCGAGGTTCCAGATTACTTACGTTACAATATCGAAGGTTATATCACCGAGATGTTTGGCGGATTGTCACAAAAACACAATTTATTTGTGGATTTGTACTGCAAAAAAGAAGTCGCCTCCAAAACCCACGGAGAAAAATTTAAATGTCATATTGAGGCACATGCACCGTGGTTACATAGAAAGGTCTATGTGCAATCTTCAGGCGATGAATGTTGGGAGACCATTACAAATGCAAGTGGCAAAATGAAACGTAAATTATTTAGTCAAAAAAAATCAGATCACAGAAAACGAGGGCGCACAGATTGGAGTTTAGCAGAGAGTGATTATGTCAACGAACAAGAACTAGCGATTTAGAATGAGGTACCATGTACAGCTCTTGTTGAAAGAGAGTGTGTTATGATCTACAGAGTATTAATTATCGAAGACGATTTGGCTTATAAGCCTTTATGGGCCGATATCTTACGCCGAAACTTAGGCGGAAATATCGCAGAAATCCATTGGGCTGTTAGTGCTGAAGAGGCGAAGGTAGAATATGAAAAAGCGATTGCTTCAGGGCAGTTCTTTGATTTCATTATTACCGACGTATTCTTGGCGGGATCAGACACAGGTCTTGATTTTGTTGAAAATATTTTTGCCGATGATCAGGAAGCCCCTCCCATTATTCTGATTTCATCAGTAGATAAAGACGAAGTTGAAGAAATTGTCGATACAGAATCTCGTCGTATTGAAGTCTTATCAAAACCAATTAATCCTAATGTGTTTAAAGAGGTCTTGCACCGTTTGACGGAAGACCGAAAGGCAATGTGATTTTGTGAATCAAGTCGATAC
>CAMLRE010000420.1 GCA_946482355.1 uncultured Bdellovibrio sp. | reverse complement strand
AACTTCAGCCAGCTGGCCGTTGATAAGTAATTTTGCGCCAGCACCGGTTAAGCGGCCGCGCACTTCGATTTCTGAATCTTGCACAAGAGCATTGTCGGCCGGAAAATCAATAGCTAATTCAGCCTGGGCAATAGCCGCCACTTTAGTTTGGGCCGTTACCAATTCATTTACTTTGTCTGCATTAACCTGAACACCCGAAGTAAGCTCGGTACTTGGTTTGATTGAAACATCAGAATTTTCAGCAACAGCTAAGCGAGCATATTCATTATCTTTTTTATAAATCACTTCGGCCATACCGTTTTTAACTTTGATATTTACGGCGCGATCATTTTTTACAACAACTTTGGCTTCGGCCGTTTTAGGAGCACTTGCTTGACCTTTTTTAGCTTTAATCTGCACAAGGCCCGCATCAGTAAAAACCCATAATTCGGTCTTAGTGCGCCCTGTAAGTTGGCCTGATTTAATAATTACGCGATCTTCGGTTTTCTTTTTCTTTCCGGGGTCTTCATCGAAAATGATCAGGGTATTTTCTCGCACATCTAAAGTTGAACCGCTTTGGTAAATGACCTCGGCCGAGGCCGAATTTTTTGTCTGTAAAGCGTCGTATTTCATAAACGCCAATTCGCCTTCGGCTTGATTCCAGATGTTTTGATTTCTTTGACGGTACTCAACCTGATTAGTTTGTTTTAAAAGTTTAGCCAGCCAATCTTTTTCTAACGTTGAAGGTTTAGAAGTTGCCACAGGAGCTGTTTCAGAAACCACTTCAGCAGTGGCGCTTGCAGTTACAGCCGTAGTTTCTGAAGCCGTTGGTGTTGTTGCTGATGTAACAACGGGTGTTTCAATTTTGGTGGGTTGTTCTTTTTGGCAACCAGCAAAAATTAAAAATAGTGAAATCAATAAGACACTTTTTAAAAGCTTTTTCATTTGATGCGATCATCTTAGCATTTTCAGCATCCATCATTTAGTCCAGTTAAGTTAAAAACTGGCTTATCGTCGTGGCCTAAACCCCAGGGCAAGACTTGATCAAATGGTGTCAGTAACCGAGACGTAACTTATGAGAATTCTTATAGTAGATGATGAAGTAGGGTTAAGAAATAGTTTAAAAGAACTGTTGCAGGAATCCTATGATGTTGAAACAGCTGAAGATGGTGAACAGGCTTTAAAACTGATCCAGGAAAAATCTTTCGAAATCGTTTTAAGCGATTTAAAAATGCCAAAACTTGATGGCCTTGGGTTGTTAGCAAAAATTCGCGAACTTTCACCGTTAACTTCATTTATCTTAATGACCGCACAAGGAAGCATTGAAGGTGCCGTCGCGGCTATTCATGCCGGCGCCGATGATTATTTATCTAAGCCAATTGAGTTTGCAGAAGTTTTTCACCGCATTAATCGCATTATCGATTTGCGCGCGTGGAATGCAAAAAAGATTCTTAATTCGTCAGAAAAAAGCAAAACTAAACTTATTGGTGAATCACAATTTTTATTAGAAACAAAAAAGTTTATCGAAAAAGTAGCTCCGGTGAATTCTCCGGTGTTATTGCTTGGCCCAAGTGGTACAGGTAAAGAAGTTGTGGCTAAAGCTATTCATGAAGCCAATCAAGATAGCAACAGCCCTTTTGTAGCTGTTAACTGCGCAAGCTTAAGCGAAAATTTACTTGAGTCAGAATTATTTGGTCATGAAAAAGGCGCGTTTACAGGCGCAGTAGCCTCAAAACCGGGTAAGTTTGAACTAGCCGCCGGTGGCACAATTTTCTTAGATGAAATTGGCGAGCTTCAATTAAATCTGCAAGCTAAACTTCTTCGCGTGCTTCAAGAAAAAGAATTCTGCCGCGTTGGTGGAACTCGCGTTATTAAAAGCCAGGCGCGCGTAGTTGCCGCAACTCACAGAAATTTAAAAGAACTAGTTGATAAAGGTTTATTTCGTGAAGACCTTTACTTTCGTTTAAATGTTTTACAATACCAAATGACGCCGTTGTGTGACCGCAAAGAAGATATTCCATTATTAATCAATCATTTCTGGAATTACATCTGCGAAGACTTAGGCGTGAAATCGTCGTTATCTCCGAATGCGAAAACTGTTTTAGAGCAGTACCACTATCCGGGTAACATTCGTGAATTAAAAAATATTCTTGAGCGTTTAATCGTATTAACGCCGCAAAACGGTCGTGTTGATTTAGCACAGTTACCAGCCGAAATTGCAAATCGTCCGACAACAGTCAGCGATACACCACAGGTAGCACCTGTAACAAATACGACAGCAAATGAATTTCAACCACCTGCTTGGAAGCCCGGTATGGCCGTCGAAGATTATTTAGATCTTATTGAAGGCGAAGTTTTACAACGTGCTTTTGAAATCGTGGGAGAAAATCAAGTACAGGCAGCAGAACTTCTTGGGTTAAACCGTGGCACACTTCAGTACAAAATTAAAAAACATAACCTTACAAAAAAGAAATCAGCTTAATAAGCTGATCTTTTTAATAAGTTTGTTTTGTGCGCTGCTAGCGCAAGCAAAGTATATTGATTTAACTAACGCTGCTGAAAAAAAGAAAACGGTTATTTCCGGGGTTTTAAATCCACCGTCTATTAGTGTAAACGGCGCTGAGATTCCGCAAAAAAATGCCAACTACACGGCCCTTCTTATTAATAACTCTGAAGTTAAAACCACAGACGTTGGCGGCTTACAGACTTTTTACGAAGTGGTCGAAGGCGATCAGGTTTTACTTCAATGGAAAACTAAAAAGAATGAACTTGTAAAAGTTTTGGATTTTTCTTATC
>CAMLRE010000419.1 GCA_946482355.1 uncultured Bdellovibrio sp. | reverse complement strand
TTCTTAGCCGATGAAGCTTACCACATTGGACCAAGCCCATCGAAAGAGAGCTACTTAAACTACAAAAAAATTATCGAAGTAGCCAAAGCTGCCGGTGTTGATGCTATTCACCCCGGTTATGGTTTCTTATCTGAAAATCCGATCTTTGTTCGTGCTTGTAAAGAAGCGGGAATCACATTCATCGGTCCAACACCTGAAAACATGGAAGCTATGGGAGATAAACTATCTGCCAAAGCTTTAATGAAAAAAGCGGGTGTTCCGTTAGTTCCAGGTTCTGATGGCGGTGTAGAAACTGTTGAAGAAGCTTTAGCTATCGTTAAAAAAATCGGTTTACCAATTATCATCAAAGCCACTGCCGGTGGTGGTGGTAAAGGTATGCGCGTTGTACGTAATGAATCAGAAATTGAAAGTGCATTCCGCGCTTGCCGTTCTGAAGGTCAAAACTACTTCGCAAATCCTACGGTTTATATCGAAAGATTTATTAACGATCCGAAACATATCGAAATTCAGGTGTTCGGTGATACTCACGGTAACGTAGTTCACTTATTTGAACGTGAATGTTCGGTACAGCGTCGTCACCAAAAAATCATCGAAGAATCTCCGTCTCCATCTGTTCCGATGGACGTAAAACTTAAAATGGGTGAAGCGGCTGTGCGCGCTGCTAAATCAATTGGTTACGTTGGTGCTGGTACGATCGAATTTATTTTTGATAACCAAACTAAAGAATTCTTCTTCATGGAGATGAACACGCGTCTTCAAGTAGAACACCCGATCACAGAACTTGTTATCGGTGTTGATTTAGTAAAAGAGCAAATTTACGTAGCTAAAGGGCATCCGCTTAGCTTTAAACAAGAAAATATCAAACAAAAAGGTCATGCGATCGAAGCACGTATCTGTGCTGAAGATCCAACGACATACAAACCATCTCCGGGACAAATTCGTGCTTGTCGTCACCCGCAAGGCCCGTTCTTACGTATCGATTCTTACGCATACCCTGGTTATGAAGTGCCTATTTACTACGATCCAATGATCGCAAAAGTAATCACTTGGGGTGATACACGTGAAGAAGCGATTGATCGTATGCAACGTGCTTTAGCTGAATTCGTATTAACAGGTATTAAAACAAATATCGTTTTACACAGAACAATCTTAGGACATGAAAAATTCTTAGACGGTTCATACACAACTCAGTTCATCGAAAAGAACTTTGAAGTGTTAGAGCCGCAAATGTTCCGCGAAGTGAATGACAAAGTATTCTTAATCGCAGCTGCGATCACAGCTTTTGAAGACCGCAAATCAAAAGATGTTAGAAGATTTAACGTGCGCTCTAACTGGCGCTCACTAAGCCGCAAGATTGCATTAAGAACGTAAGGATTAACGAATATGTATTTTGAAGCAGAACTACAAGGTAGAAAATATAAAGTCGATGTCCATGAAGAACGTCATTCTTGGAAAGTATCATTACAGCTTGAAGGCCAAGACTGGAAACATTACGACGTTTCTAAAACTGACTTTCAACACGCTGAAGAGTACGTAAGCTTTCTTTTTGAAGGAAAGTCTTACTTGATCGACGTTTTAGGACAAGACACCGAATACACAGTATTCGCACGTAACTCGTTCCGTACGATTAAAATTTTCAATGATGAAATGTTACTTCATGAATCTCTTAAAAAAGGCGGCGGCGCAGGTTCAAATGTTGAATTAAAAGCCGGTATGCCAGGCAAGATCATCGAGATCTTTGCTAAAGAAGGTGAAGTGGTTAAAGCCGGCAAACCGTTATTAATCATGGAAGCCATGAAGATGGAAAATGAAATGCGCGCATCAAGCGATGTTAAAATCAAACAGATCTGCGTAAAACAAGGCGACTCAGTTGAAAACGGAGCTGTCCTTATTAAGTTCGAAAAACCTTCTTAGTTTTTTGAATTCATTTTAAATCAAATAAAAAACCCAGCTTATAAGGCTGGGTTTTTTTTATTTTGTGATCTCAACTTTTTAAATTATAAAGCCGAAAAATTTCCTAACCCGTCGATGTGATACGAGTAAGACTGAGTTTCTGTTTTTAAGACTGTTGAAACTGTCCAGTTAATATTGATAATCATACCCGCTAAAGGATTTTCTGAAGTTCCTTTATTGTAAACTGATTCAACCTGGGCTTGAACATTAAATGTGTACAAGTAAGCTGTTGAAAACTCTTGTGGCTCAACAGATACATAACCAATGTACTTACCTTGGCCTTTGTAACTACCGCCAGATAAATAAATGATTTTATAAACAAGCTTTGCAACGGTCACGCCGTACAGGTTTTTATAGCTGATTTGATAGAATTTAGCTTTCGGATTATTCCAGCCTTCTAACTGTTGCCACGCTGTAATGTTTTGCGGAACCGCTGTAGCTTTTTGTTGTTTGTAGTTAGCAACTGGTTTTCCTTTTTCAAGAACGTTCCAGATTTTTGTTCCGATATTAATAATTTTATCGACGATAATTTCGACTTTATCTAACTTACCGATGGCTTGATCTAGCGGATCGCCACCTAGTTGATCGCCAAAATTAATCACGTCACCGGCTGCTTTTTCTTTTTGAAATTGCGCATGTTCGAAATTGAATTTGCTGTGATTTTTCTGTTCGTACTTTTCTGTGACATCTTGGACTTCCACGTTCAGTGTAGTCAGTTGGTTAACCATGTCCGCCGTAAGATCGCGACTATCGAGTGATTGCGCGTTGGCTATGAAAGGCAAAGTTAAACTTGCGAGAACCATAATCGTTAAAAACTTCATACATTCCCCCT
>CAMLRE010000418.1 GCA_946482355.1 uncultured Bdellovibrio sp. | reverse complement strand
AACTAGTAAACAATCATGAATTTTTGAGTGACCTTTGCTGTCGCTGTGTAAACCCTTTGAATACTTTTTGACCGTTAAAACCAACCTATTCGTTTATAGGGTGGAATTGTAATCGCTATGAGACACCTTGGAAGAGGTGTTTTATGAAACGTAGTTTCGCTTTATTAACATTATTATTAGCTACTTTGGTGACCTACCAAGTGGCCAACGCGACTTTAACAAAAGTGTCTTATGAAGGCGAAGTTGTAAACGTTGTACCTGATGAAGAAGGTACAAATGTAATGATGAAGGTTAAAGGCGGCGAATTTAAATCTCTTTATATTCCTCGATCAAATTCAAATACCGGTGTTACTCAAAAAGCGATCGATGCTTTCCAAACTAAACGCCATATCAAACTAAGCCTGTAAGAAAGACGAGATGACTATGAAAACAATGAAATTCGCTCCGTTTATTTTAGGTATGGTTTTCGGTGTTAATGCTTTAGCTCAGATCAGCCCGGCTGCCGGCGTTGCTCAAGCTAACGTACAGGCGGCGCAAGCGGCAGCAGCCGGAGAAATCATTACTCCGCTATGGGCTCCGCCAACTCCTCTGACAACTCAGATTTTAGGTAATCGCACGAATGCGACTTTAATGAATCACGTTCTTTTAAATAAAATCACTGAACTATTAATGTTAGCTGAACTTGAAGGTATGCAACGTGATTGGTTTGTTAACGACGAACAAGCGAACTACTTAAATGGCTTAGCTCAACAAGGCAATATGAAAGACCTACGTAATCAAGCAGGTCTTGTGGCTAAAAATATTTTATCAGCTTTAAACCGTGGTTATATCACTCCGGATCGTATCGGTGAAAAAACAAATGTTAAAACTAAAAGAGTTGATGCAGCTTTAATGCAGGCTGAATTAACTAAATACGCAAACGGCACAATTACTTCTTTAGATTTATTTAATACCTTCCGCCCGAAAAACTCGATCTATACGCGTGCGCTTAATATGTACCGCAAGATCGTTCAAATGAAACAAAATAACCAGATCATGGCGGTTCCGGGAACACTTACAACAATCAAGCCTGGTGTCAAAGACCAAGCGACAGTGTTATTTGCGCGCCAACGTTTAGCGATGTTTGGTTATGAAAATGATGTTTATAACACGACTTACACTGAAGATTTAAAAATCGCGATCGAAGAGTTACAAGAAAATAACTTATTATCTCGTGACGGCGTGATCGGTAAAAATTCTTTTGGTTTATTAAATACGCCGGTTGATCAAATCATCACGCGTTTAAAAATTAACTTAGACCGTTCTCGTTGGTTACCAGATAACTTACAAGCTGAATATGTTCATATCAACTTAGCGGCGCAAAGATTATTCTATTACAAAGATAATTTAATCACGATGTCTTTTAAAACAGCGAACGGCCGTGTTGAACGTCCAACGCCAATTATGTTTGATGCGATCAACCACATGAGATTAAATCCAACTTGGACTGTACCTCGCACGATCTATTTCCAAGATAAAGGTAAATTATTTTCAACACCATCAGGTCAAGCTCATGCCAGAGAATATGGTTACCATTTCTTTGATTTAAGAACGAATCCGCCAACAGAAGTTCAAGTTGAACAAATCGACTGGGCCGCTGAAACATCTAAAGAACGTGAAAAATCAGGTGCGGGTATGAACTACCGTATCGTTCAATATCCAAACGGTGATAAAAATGCTTTAGGTTGGATTAAGTTTCCGTTAGTGCGTAACTCGTTAAATATCTATATGCACGATACGAACGAGCGTGACTCTGTATTTAACCCAAAACGTACAAACCGTTTATTATCTTCTGGTTGTATCCGTATGGAAAAACCGTTTGAGTTAGCTGAAAAACTATTATCAGGTCAAACTGATCCGATGACAGGTTTACCGGTTCATACAATCGAATCTTTACGTAATGAAACTGTAAACATGGTGCCACTGGCTACGGGTGAAACTAAACGTGATCTTGGCCGTACAGTTCCGGTTTACGTGTTATATGAAACAACGCAAATCAATGACCGAGGTCAAATGACTTTAGTTGCTGACCCTTATGGTGTTGATATGGATATGTACAACTTAATGATGGGTATTACTCCAGGTAACGCTCCAGCAGTTCAAGTAGGACAACAATAATTTTATGAAAAATATTTTAGTAGCTTTTCTCTTAGTCAGTAGTACGTGTGTAGCAAACGCCAACGAAATCGAGACGAACGTTAATTCTGAGTTGGCTAAAGTTGAAAGTGAATTAGATGCTTGTAAAGTTGTGATTGCAACTAACAAGTTGATCGGCATGGGTGATGCGGCTGTGGCTTCGTTATCTAAAGCCTTATCTAATGAATCTTTAACAAGTGGTAAGTGGAGTGCGGCGATGGCATTGGGCCATATTGGTAATGCTCGCGCCGTCTCTACTTTAGAGGCCACGGTGAAATCAACTCAAGATTCTTGGTTAAAGATGTTAGCCCAAGATTCTATTTCGATGATTAAAGGTGAAATCCCACGCGCAGGAAAAGTTTATGTTTATGCCTTCGGTGTAAAGAAAACTAAAGTGGACTGCGAGTCGGGTAAAATCGAAGTTATTCCTTAAAGTTTCAACCGAAAATAAGAGAAAAAAAAGCCAAGGTTATTAGCCTTGGCTTTTTCTTTTTTCAACTTGTGAAGTTAACGACTATCTTTCAGATAAAGGTTTAACTTGGCGTTGAGCTGCGCCGATGTACTCAGATAATGGACGGATGATACGGTTATTGGCCGTTTGTTCCATGATGT
>CAMLRE010000417.1 GCA_946482355.1 uncultured Bdellovibrio sp. | reverse complement strand
CAAGAACCTAAAAATATTATTATCGATGGTTTAAAAAAACTTGAATACCGTGGTTACGACAGTGCCGGTATTGCTGTTATTCATGATGGCAAAACAAAGCGTGTGCGTGCAGAAGGTAAATTAAAAAACCTAGAAGACAAAATCGTTTCTGAACACTTCAACGGTCACTTAGGTATCGGCCACACTCGTTGGGCCACTCACGGTGCTCCGGTTGAGCGTAATGCCCATCCTCACCAAGTTGGTGAAATCAGTATCGTTCATAACGGCATTATCGAAAATTATTTAGAAATCAAAGAAGAGTTATTAAAAAAAGGCGCAGACATTAAATCTGATACAGATTCAGAATTAGTGGCCCACTTAATCTGGGAAGACATTCAAAAAACTCAGAACTTACTTCAGTCAGTAAAAAACACTTTAAATAAAATCGTAGGGGCTTTTTCGATTTTAGTGATGTGGGAAAAATCTCCGAATGAATTAATCGCTTTTAAAGATGGTCCACCCTTAATCGTGGGTATCGGCGAAAAAGAATTCTTCGTGGTTTCTGACGTACAAGCAGCTATTAAGCACACGAAAAAATTCGTTTATTTAAATGACCGCGAAATCGTTCATGTGAATAACGGCACAGTGCAATTTTTAAATCAAAAAGGCGATGTTCTTAAAAAAGAAATCGTTACTGTTGATTGGTCAGCGGATCAGGTTGAAAAAGCTGGCTTTAAGCATTTCATGCTTAAAGAAATCTACGAACAACCAAGAGCTGTAGCCCAAGCAATTGCTCCGTATATTGATACAGATACTCATTCGATTCTGATGAAAAATATCGGTTTTGATCCGGCAGAAATGTATAAAAAAATTGATCGTGTATTTTTCATTGCTTGCGGTACAAGTTATTACGCTTCAATGGTGGGTAAATACTTAATCGAACAAATCGCGAAAGTTCCTGTTGAAACAGATATCGCGTCTGAATTTCGTTACCGTAAACCGATTTTACCAGAAAACACATTAGTGATCACAATTTCACAATCAGGTGAAACAGCAGATACACTAGCAGCGATTCGTTTAGCAAAAGAACATGGCGCTAAAACGTTATCGATCACAAACGTAGCTCACTCTACGATTGACCGCGAAGCTATGGGGCATATGTACATGAACACGGGCGTTGAAGTCGGTGTAGCAAGTACAAAAGCTTTCACAAGCACATTATCGTTATTAAATATTTTAGCGGTGCAAATCGCTAAAGCGCGCGGCGGAATTTCTCCGGTATCAGAGAAAGAAATCGTAAAAGCTTTATTGGCCGTACCAAGCCAAATGGAAACAGTTTTATCTTACGATAAATACTTTAACGAAGCGGCTTCTAAGCTGGGTGAGTTTAAAGGTTTCTTATATCTTGGCCGCGGAGTCAGTTTTCCGATCGCTTTAGAGGGCGCTTTAAAACTTAAAGAATTAGCTTACATGCACGCAGAAGGTTATGCTGCTGGCGAAATGAAGCACGGGCCTTTAGCGTTAATCGATGAAAAAATGGCGATCGTGGTTGTGGCTCCAAGTGATGATTTGATCGATAAAACGATCTCTAATTTACAAGAAGCTAAAGCCCGCGGTGGAAAAATCATTTCTATCGGTACAGGTGAAAATGCAGCGTTAAAATCAATGTCTGAATTTTACTTGTCACTTCCAACAGCTCTATGGACAACAAATCCGTTAGTGGCGGTTGTGCCATTACAATTGATGTCTTACCACTTAGCAGATCATTTGGGTTATGATGTAGATCAACCTAGAAATCTCGCGAAGTCGGTAACGGTTGAGTAAAAAGATGTGTTAAAGCCTCGTGGTACATAAGAACGTTGTCGATAAAGTCGACCGTTTCTTCGCCACGGGCTAAACCGTAAATAAAAATATCTAAATTTTCGTCGTTTTCTTTTTCAGGTAATAAAACTTTTAAATTCTTCCAACGGTAAGGGTCCATTGAACGGGCCTGCGCCAGTCTATGAATATCGCGTAAATGCGCATAGCCGATGTTATACGACGCTAAGGCTTGAATCCAGCGCTCAAAGTGCGTGATCTTAGCTGGCATCTTGTCATACAGGTATTGCAGGTAATACGAACCACCTTGAATACTTTGAATTGGGTCTTCGCGATCTTCGATACCTAAGTGCTGAGCCGTCGCCGAAGTTAACTGCATAAAGCCTTTAACGCCTGTATAACTGGTAGCTTCAGATTCCCAGCGTGATTCTTGGTAAGCGACAGCTGCGATTAATAACCAAGGCACTTGGTATTTTTCAGAGTACTTAACGAAAACTTTCTTCCATTGCGGAAGTTTTGTTTTTACGTCGTTTTTAAAATGTTTGTATTCAAGTAACGACATTTTAAAGAAAGGCGCATCGTATTGGTCTTTAAAACGCACCATTCTATTTTCACGAATTAATTTTTGAAACCAGATCTGTACAAGCTTATTTAAATCATTAGCGTCTTTGTTAATTAACCAAGCCAGCGGGTAGATATTTTCGCTTGTCCAGGCTTTCATATATTTTTTATTTTCAATTTGAGCGGTTTTGCTGAATTTGCTTTCAGCCATAAAACATGAATTTTTAATCTGATAAGATTGTTCGGCAATCGTTTCAAAAGACGCATCCACCACCGTAATACGATCTTGTAAATCAGGGGCCGCCATTAAGAATTCTTTTTGCACGAAAACTAATTTAGCCGGAATAAAAACTTGCGTGATGTTATCAGGATTACGGCAAAATAAAGAAATTTGTAAATCGTCGTAAGCGGGACTTTGTAATGAAAACGA
>CAMLRE010000416.1 GCA_946482355.1 uncultured Bdellovibrio sp. | reverse complement strand
TCATTACAGCGTAAATGCAGATGATTTAAATAAAATTTTATACTTACCTTTAACTGAAGCCGAAAAAATTCTTTCAAATTTGGCGCAGCACGGGCTTATCAAATTGGTTGATCACAAATATGTTCGCAGCGAAAACTGCTCTCACCTTTTACAATCAGCAGCACCAAGTGCGGCTATTCGCACGTTCTACAAACAAATGTTAGACCGCTCTAAATGGGCCATCGACAATCTTCCGATGCAAGACCGCATTGTAGGAACTGAAACGATCATTCTAGATGCGGCACAGGTTAAAGAAGCTGAAAGCATTATTGAAGAATGTTTCAACCGCATTACGGCTTTATCGCAAGAAGCAAAACTTAAAAACAGTGTTTATGCTTTAGGAATTCAACTTTGCAAATTAACTTCAGGAAATTTATGAAAAAGTTAGCTTTTTTATTTACCGCTTTATTAACAACTCAAGTTTTGGCTTCAGGATCTTTTGGTGTACGTGGTGGTGGCAACACTTGTGTTGAACACTTCATTAATTACGGCAAAGCTATTCATGGCAACGTCACAAACTTAGATTACGATAGAGAAAAGTTTTTAGATAAAGTAAAAACTGCTGAAATCGTCGAAGTGCAAACCGAAATGGTGTTATGGGAAAACAACCAGTACATCGCAATGAATGAACCATCAGCGAACCGTATTTACTTATCGCAAAAATGGTGTCGCGAATCACGCCTTCCATTTCAAAACAATAAAACAGCCCTTATCGCCTTTCATGAAATCTTAGGTTTAAGCGAACCAGGCCGCGATAAAAATTATGAAATCAGCAGCAAAATTTATCAAAGTAGCGATCTTTCAGAAGAAGAATTTTACAACTTAGCCATGACCGATGGCCTTGATCGTAAAATTATCCAAAGCGATACTTACACGTATGCCCGTCCGAGCGAAAGTTACCCTCACCGTGCGGTTTTACAGCTTAGCGAAAATAATTACATGCTGGCTGCCTCAATTGATTGTTCAAGCAGTTTTGCTAAAGGCGCTGATGGTAATTACGTGATGGTGCCACCACTTCTGGTGATTCTAGGTCACAAAGCCGAATACAAATTCGCCTATACGAAGACTTGCGAAGATCTTTTAGATTTTTTAAAATTTCGTAACTTTCAAAACGTCAAAGTAGCGTTTCTTGTAGGAACCACGAGCTCAACGATTTACGAAGTAATCACAAAATAGTTTGTTCGTTTACCAAGAGAAACACTTTCTTTTTTCGAAGGATCAAGTTTATTTCTGAACTTCCGAAATATTAATTACATTCGAAAAAACGTGCTTACACACGGTTCACAACCTAAGGCCGGTTACTAAAAATAACCGGCCTTTTTTATTTCTGTTTTCCCTCTCTAAAAACGAGTTCTGAAAAATAAAATATAAATAACCTCTAAAGCCTCGGACAAGCGGGGGTGTCACGAGTTTGCGTTCGCAAACTCGTGCGCGGCCGGCCAGGCCCACCTCCGAACTGCGTTTTAGAGGTTATTTATATTTTATTTTTTAGCATGTCTGAGGCTTTTAGAGAGGGAAAACAGAAATAAACAAAGATCGGCTATTTAGCACTTATTATGGAGTTCGCAAGATGCGTCGGCGGCGTCGCCGATTTCGATCTGAATTGTGACATGATTAATATCAAATTTTTTGCACAGCATTTGATTTAAATTCTTTAAGAACATATCGCCAGGATGTTTTTTTTCTTTCATCTTTATGTGAGCCGTTAAAGCCACTTCTGACGAGCTGATCGACCAGATATGAAGGTCATGAATCTCAGCGACCTCGGGGCAAGAAAGAATATCTGAACGTACCTTTTGCGAATCAATAGCTAAAGGCACTCCCCCAACTAATAGAACAAAAGACTCACGCAATAAAGAAATAGCCCCTTTAGCAATAAGAACCACGATCAAACAAGCGGCGATCGGATCAATAATTGTCCAGCCGGTAAACTTAATACCCACGCCGGCAATCACAACGCCTAATGAAATAAAGGCATCCATCATCAAATGAAGATAAGCGCCTTTTACGTTTACATCGTTTTGATTTTTTCTAAATAAATACGCAGAAAAAAAGTTCACCGCAATACCAAGACCTGCGACAAGAATCATTTTGTCTTCAGGAACCGGCTGTGGATTAACAAAACGCTCATAGGCTTCATATAAAATATAAAATAAACTTAAAATTAAAGTGATCGAGTTAAAAAACGTGATCACTAACGACATTTTTTTTAAACCGTACGTGTATAACCCAGAAGGTTTTGATTGGTTTAAACGAAACCCTACCCAAGATAAAAATAACGTCACGACATCTGAAAAATTATGAACAGCATCGGCTACAAGTGAAACAGACCCTGTCAAAATACCGACCGTTAATTCAAAAATAACGAAGACAAAGTTTAAAAGGCCGCCAAAAATAAACGCTTTTGAAATATCAGCTTCACTTTTAATTTCGACATGATGATGGTGCCCGTGACTGTGGTCGTGGTCGTGACCATGATGATCGTGGTCATGATCATGATTACAGCCGCCTCCCGCATGGGAATGCCCTTCATGAGAGTGATCGTGTTTTTTATCTCTTAGAAGCTTTAGCATCGGCAGATTCCATTTGAGCAGCTAAGTTTTGATCGCTTAAGTAAGCAAGACCACGTTCAGCACGATCATACAAAAACGCATGTTTAGTGCGAACTTTTAAATTCTCTAAATTTTTACGAACAAGTTTTTTATCAGCGAACAGAGTTAAACCTTCAATGGCTTGTGCTCGTAATGCAATTT
>CAMLRE010000415.1 GCA_946482355.1 uncultured Bdellovibrio sp. | reverse complement strand
GATCACCAACTGGTGTTGTAGAAAATTTGTAAGCGTTATCACCGAATTTTACGGCGATATCAGATTTCAATGTGGCTAATTGTTCTGCTGACGACATTTTATACTCCCACCGGACGAGGTGTTACAACTCTCGTTGAAGTTAATGAATCAGGAACAGTTTGCGCGTTCACTTCATATGGAGAAACCCAGTTGTCTTTCCATGGACGTGGCGTTCTGTCTTTAATCATTTTTTGTAATGTCATCACACCATCAAGAACAGCTTCTGGAGTTGGAGGACAACCTGGAACGTAAACATCGACTGGAATAACTTTATCGCAACCTTGTAACACATGGTAAGCGCGGTAGAAACCACCAGAGCTTGCACATGCACCCATTGATAAAACATATTTCGGCTCTAACATTTGCTGATAGATACGAACTAAAATTGGTGCCATTTTTTCTGTGATTGTTCCGGCAACAACAAGTAAGTCAGCCTGACGAGGAGAGAAACGAACAACTTCAGCACCGAAGCGGGCTAAGTCGTATTTCGGTCCCATCACCGACATTAACTCGATACCACAACAAGCTGTACCGTAAGGAAGTGGCCACAAAGCATTTCTTTGTCCCCACGCTGCAATCGCATCAAGACGCGTAGTTAACGCGAATGATTTTGACATATCTTCTAATGATTTATCAGACACTGTATCCGACATAATAACCTCATCCTGGCTTCCAGCCAGACTTATGTATAATCAATTGGTTTTCAACGACTCATCATTACAAAATTCCTGAGTGATGACAACGACATAACGTGCTAAATGCGCGGTCACTTTCGGGCAAATTTTCGAGCGTTTGTTTGTTGAGATTTTTTAAAAGCCTGGACCTTTGTCCCTTAGTGAAAAGTCCCATTCTCAAAGAGGCAAATAGTCTCTGTTAAAAGATTGTGCTAAAATTAAATTATGTTTTCTCGAAAGCTAACTTTTTTAGGCGTAATGACTGGCGTGATGATTATCATTCTCACCCAGCCTGCTTTTGCGCGCAAAACTTTTAGCGGATATAGCTTTAATGGTGATCCATCTGCCCAGAAATCAAACAGCAAGATCTTCAGCGCTGGTTTTTCGGTCATCGGCGCCAAAGGAAAAATGGGTAACGGGCTTACCGATGCCCCCGATCGCGATATGTATTTTTATCCGGCGCAGTTGTTTATTGGCATTCGCCTGTGGAAAATTCGCCTGTCAGGCATGGCTGAATACATGCAAGGTTCACAAATCACCATGGCCTCTGAAGTTGGCAACACCAATGTAACCGGCACCGGCATCGCTTTTGGCCCACGACTTGATTATTATAATGGCAGACAAAGCCTTGGCGTCTTCTACCGAGTTAGCGACAGCTACCAATTAGAAAAAACCGATATCAATAACAACAAACAAGAATATACCGCCAAAGGTGGCTACACTGTTCAGTACACACACCACATCGGCGGAAAATTCGGTTTAGTTCTAGATTACACACAAGAAGAATTCACAGAAAGTTTAAGCACGGCTCCCATTAAATGGAACCGCGCTGGCTTAGGAATAATTTTTTCTAATTTTGATTAAGTAGCACCAGCCGGCTTGTAATCCACAGTCACACGCTCATCAGAAGCTGGAATTGCATCACCATGAAATTTTAAAAGATAAACAGTGTTACTTCCGTTAGTTTCTGTTTCTAATGTCCAACCATTTGTGGCGTCTTCAAAAATCGCACGGCCACCCACTGTGACCTGGATCGTGGCTTTATTCGGAATATCTTTAAATCTGTAAGCTGTAAGCTGGCCGATAATTCTGGCTTTGATATTAGCCACTGCCGCACTTAAATCCGCAGAACAGATTGAAGACTTCACACCTTTAGATGAATCAACCAGTTTTAAAAACTGCGTGCCGATTGAAACGTGACCACCCAAAACATCACAGCTTTGGTTTGTTAAAATACCAATGTAGTTTGCAATCCAACCACGTGTGCCGTCTGAAAAAGTCGGTTTACGTTGATTTAAATAATTTACGAAATCATCATTGTTCGGGTTACCAAATTCAGAGCTTTGATCGACTTCGTCACTGATGAAAATCACAGAAAATAAAGCATCACTTCTTAAAAACTGATCCGGATAATCTGTTGAAGTTACAAATTTCATGGCATCAAGGCCGCGCTCTAAATCAGAACCAGATTCACCAACGATAATTCGGTCAGCTAACAGATTTACGTTCGCACGGGTTAAATAATGCGGGCTTCCGACAAGTTTTCTAGATGATGGATATTCAGAACTTTTCGCCATTGTCGATGTTGTTACGGCGATACGGTAATCCATGCCTAAGCTATTTAAAGTACCGATCATGTCATGCACTTTAGCCGCTAAACGCTGCTGGTACTGAAGCATTGATTTTGAATTATCAACAACAAATAAAAGATCGACCTTGTTGTTATAAAAAACCTGGCCAGAAAATTCTTCGTTCTGTTGCGGTAAAGCAAAGCTTGTTGCCGCATTTGAACAGCCAGTGGCATTTAGCATAGCAATAACTAACGCTGATAAAACAAGAACCGTCGTGGTTTTTTTCATAATTTAAGCCGCTTTCTTTTTAGTATAGTTTGCAATATACGTTTTTGCGGCTGCGGAGATTTTTAAAAACTGAACGCCGTAAATGTTACCTTTTTTAGAGACAATTTTACAAATCGCATTGAACGCAGGAACTTCTGGCGCCGGTTTGAAGTGAAGATAAACCTGCTGGTCTTTATCAAACTCGCCGTCTTCAATCATTAAACCTGCGCCACCTTCAGAAATTTCAACACCCACCGATTTG
>CAMLRE010000414.1 GCA_946482355.1 uncultured Bdellovibrio sp. | reverse complement strand
ACAATGTCAAAACAAAGAATTGAACTTAATGTTGAAGTTCGTGAAAAAGGTCGCGCTAACTCTCGTGGTTTACGCGTTAACAAAATGGTTCCAGGTATCATCTACGGAGCTATCGAAAACCAAAACGTTTCTGTACACGTTAACGATATCTTAAAGTACAACACTCGTGCTTACGAGAATGCTTTATTAAACTTAAAATCTTCTGATTCAAAATTAAACGGCAAAGTAGCCTTAATCAAATCAGTACAAGTAAATCCACTTTCTCGTAAACCTGAGCACGTAGATTTCTTCGCTTTAGACTTAAACAAAGCAGTTCGCGTATCTGTAGAGATCAAAATCGAAGGTAAAGCGATCGGTCTTTCTGAAGGTGGTTTATTAAATATCGTTATGCGTTCAGTAGAGGTTGAGTGTTTACCAACAGCAATCCCTGAATTCTTAACTTTAGACGTAACTAACTTAGGCGTTGGCGAATCATTACACGCTTCTGAGTTAACAATGCCTGCAGGTGTTAAATTAATTTCTCGTCCAGAAGTTACAATCGCAGCAGTTGTTGAACAAGAAGAAGAAGTTGCAGCTACTCCAGCAGCAGCGGCAGCTCCAGCAGCGGGTGCAGCAGCTCCGGCAGCCGGCGCGAAAGCAGCAGACGCAAAAGCTCCAGCAGCGAAAAAATAATTATATTTTGTCGAAGACAAATAATTATAATCTTAAAAGATTTAATTTTAAAAAAGGCGATGGAAACATCGCCTTTTTTATTTCTAGAACTTTAAATTTCGGTTAGAGTACTTTCATGTTTTTAATCGCATGCCTTGGTAATCCCGGATCGAAATACGCAATGACCCGTCATAATATCGGGTTTATGGCCGCTGACTATTGGTTAAAATCTTTAGGTGGCGCTGACTGGCGCGATGAACACAAAGCCTTAACTAAAAAATTTAAAATCGAAGGCAAAGAAGTTATTTTAGTAAAACCTCAAACCTATATGAATTTATCAGGTGAATCGGTTCAATCGATTATGAACTTTTACAAAATCGACCGGGCTCATCTTTTAGTGGTGCATGACGAAGTCGATTTTCCGTTTGGCACGATCAAAATGCAGTTTAATCGCAGCGCTGGCGGCCAAAACGGCGTTAAAAGCATTACACAACTTATTGGTTCACAAGAATATGCCCGCCTTCGTTTAGGCGTGGGGCGCCCGTCTCACCCTGATTTTGCTCTGGCAGACTACGTTCTTGGAAACTTCACAAAAGAAGAGCAATCAAACCTAGATAAGGTTTTAGAAACCGCCTCTGACGCCATCGAATGTTTTATTCTTGAAGGCATAAATAAAGCCTCAACAAAGTTCAACGGACCTGTTAAGTTAGCTCCTTAGATATTGTTAGGAGACAGTCATGGCTTTACAAGTCGGTATCGTAGGATTACCAAACGTAGGTAAATCAACATTATTCAACGCTTTAACTTCAGCAAAAGCTGAAGCAGCCAACTACCCGTTTTGTACAATCGATCCAAACGTGGGTATCGTAACTGTTCCAGATCCTCGTTTAGATAAAATCACGGCTTTCGTAAAACCTCAAAGCGTAGTTCCGACAACTATGGAATTCGTAGATATCGCCGGTATCGTAAAAGGCGCTTCACAAGGTGAAGGTTTAGGAAACCAATTCTTAGGTCACATCAAACAAACTGATGCTATCGTTCACGTTGTTCGTTGTTTTGATGACCCAAATGTTATTCACGTATCTGGTTCAGTAGATCCGTTACGCGACATGGATGTGATCAACACAGAATTAATGTTAGCTGACTTTGATAACGCCGATAAAAAATTAAAAAAAATCGAGAAGATGGCAAAAACATCTTCTGATCCAAAAGTAAAAATGGATCTAGATGTAACTCAAAGAATTCACGCAGCTCTTGCACAAGGTAAGCCAGCTCGTTCAGTAACACTAAACGATTTAGAAGCGCCTTACGCTCGCGAAATGCACTTATTAACTTCTAAACCGGTTCTTTATGCTTGTAACGTGTCTGATACAGATTTCGCTGCTGGTGGAAATGAATGGGTACGCGCTGTTGAAAAACGTGCAGCTGAAGAAAACAATAAAACAATCATGATCTGTTCTGCGATGGAAGCTGAAATTTCTCAGTTACCTCCTGAAGAGCGTAAAGATTTCTTAGATTCTTTAGGCGCTACAGAGCCAGGTTTAAACCGTTTAATCCGCGAAGCTTACGCTTTATTAGGATTAGCGACTTACTTCACAGCTGGTGAAAAAGAAGTGCGTGCTTGGACAATCAAAACGGGTTTCAAAGCTCCGCAAGCAGCTGGTGTTATTCACACTGATTTCGAAAAAGGTTTCATCCGTGCTGAAGCTTACCACTGCGAAGATTTATTCACTTTAAAATCTGAAGCCGCTGTTAAAGAAGCCGGTAAATACCGCTCTGAAGGTAAAGAGTACGTTGTAAAAGACGGCGACATCTTATTCTTCAAATTTAACGTGTAATATGACTTGGCAGCTCTTCGCATTCGGATCTGCCTTTTTTGCTGCGCTCACCGCCATCTTTGGTAAGGTGGGCGTATCTGAATTAAATTCTAATCTTGCAACATTTATTCGTACGATCGTGGTGTTAGTAGCCAGTGCAATTATCATTTCCATTCGCCAAGAATGGGTTAAGCCAGAATCATTACCGACAAAAAGTTTAATGTTCTTAGTTTTATCAGGCATCGCCACGGGATTTTCGTGGTTATGTTATTACAGAGCACTTCAAATGGCGCCAGCGTCTCGTGTGGCTCCGATTGATAAATTAAGTGTGGTGCTGGTTTTAATT
>CAMLRE010000413.1 GCA_946482355.1 uncultured Bdellovibrio sp. | reverse complement strand
TTTGGGATGAATCAAGAAAAGAAAAATACGATGCTTTTGGTGATTCATCAGGTGATGGCACTTGGTACCAAGGTGATCCGATCTGGAATGTGGTCGAAAAAAATGGAATGATCGCTCACACGAATCAATGGGTGGGATCAGAAGTTCACGTGAACGGCCAAGATCCAACTTGTTACGCCCCTTATTCATCTAAAGTAAATACAGCTCAACGTGTAGACATCGTAATGAACTGGTTAAAACTTTCCGCAGAAAAACGCCCACACTATATCAATACATATATTGCGATCATTGATAGTGCAGGTCACGCCATGGGGCCAAACTCTAAAGAAGTGCGCGATGCTGTTATGGAAGCTGACCGCGAAGTGGGTCGTTTATGGGATTTTATCCAAAAATCTGATTTACCAATTAACTTAGTGATTACTTCAGATCACGGTATGCAAGAAAACTTTCAAGATAAAATCATCTTCTTAGGCGATAAAACAAATTTATCTGGCTTTAAATGGAGTGATAAAGGTGCTGCCGTTATGCTTTATCACGATGACGAAGCCCGCGTGCAACAAGCTTACAAAGATTTAAAAGCTAAAGAAGCGAACTACAAAGTTTACTTACGTAACGAAATTCCCGCGGAATACAAATTAGACAACCCTGACCGTGTGGGCGATTTGTTAGTTATTTCTGAATTAGGTCACTACATCACTGACCGCACATTTAATCCGGATAAACCTTACCGTGTAGGCGGTGGCTCACACGGCTGGCCTGCTAATAATAAAGCCATGCATGCGCTATTTATCGCAGCCGGAAGCCATATCGTAAAGCGCAGAGCGCCGATTGCTAACTTTAGCAATATCGATATCTACCCGTTTGTTATGGAATTATTAGGTGTAACAACAACTGTTCCGTTTGATGGAACAGCTGCGACTCTTCATCCGTATTTACTCGCAGAGTAATGGCTTAATAGCTTTGGCCGATTAATAGAATAAAATCTTGTGCATTAATTTTAAAATCTGGAACACTTCCTCGCGGATTTGTTCCACATCTTTATGCTCAACTACAGTTTGTCTGTGGGCTATCGGATTTCTAACATCTTGTAACCACATGAGCTTTTTAGCTAATAAAACCACACTTGGTTCGTCATCAATCACTGATAATAATGGCTTAGTTAAAGCTGAACTTTTTCTGGCAAAAACTAAAAGCATTACCGACCAAGCTCTTAAACCATCTAAGATCTTAAAATGCTCGTTGATGATTTTTGAATTCATAATCCCCTGAGCCACCAGGCCCATTTTATGAACTGGTAAGGACTGAACACTAAAATGTTTTTCAAGCTGTAAAAGTTTTAAAACTTTTTCACCCTGTGGGTAATCTTCATTTAAAGTTAATGAATGCACCACGTTTTGAAATTCATTTAATTTTGCTTCTAACTTCGGAAATAAAATCTTACGGCCTAATTGTTTTTCTAAAACAATATCGATCGCTTTACTGTAACCTAGCACCACACTTGATTTATCAACGAAAGCATCAAATAATTCGGGATGCTTAAACGTGACTTCGGCAGAACGTAAAGCGGCTTTTGAAGCCTCATCGAAATGTTTGTAGGATGGAACCAGCTTTTCGATTTCATGATCAATTGCTAAAATATCTGCATCAGTTGGAACCGTTTTAGCTTTTGAAAAACTTTTTTGATGTAAAGCTAGCTGATCTTTAAATTCACGCAGCAAAGGTAAGGCGTGAAAGTCTGGCTCACGCTGTTCTAATTGCTCTACGATTTTTGCCGATTGAATAGCAAAGTAATCTGTATCATTTTCAGGTGGCTTAAATGAACGAACGATTTTTTCAGCTACCCCTGGCGTGTTGTAATTATCAGCGAAATATTCAAACACTAAACGTTTGGCGCGATTACCCGGTAGGCTTAACATCGCATCTAAGGCACGGCCCGAGATCGATTTAGATTTTGAATTTAAAAACACAGCGATCTGGTCTGATAATGTTTCATCACCAAAGTTTTTAAGCGCCACAATCACATGAAACTGCACAATGTAATTCGGGCTTTTTGCTAATTTTAATAAATACTCTTTATAAGCTACAGGTTTAAACTGTGCGATTAATTTTAAAAACCAGATCTGCGTGCTTTCTGATTTATCAGCGGCAGCTGTTTTTAAAAAATCAGCCCATTTGCCTTCCGTAAATGGATTTTCTTTACCGTTTATTAAGATTTTTAGAACAGCATTAATATCATCTTCTTCAAAATCGGGATTTTTAGTAAACACCGGAGCCTGAGTTGCCTCACTCCAGAAATAGCTTTGTGCCTGCGATTCAAAATACACTAAGCAGCTCTTACGCTGATCTGTGTGTTTAGAAAAAACAAACTGATTTAACTTAGGGCTTGAATAACCAAGTTGACCAAACAAACGAATCATACGGCCTAAAGCTTTTGGCTTTAAGTTTTTACCCTCAACCGTAAAGGCCTCTAACGTTTTTAAACACTGGTTAAAAAGTTTTTCGTTTGGTTTATAAGCTAATAAATAATAATAAAAATCATTTAAGATCTGAATTTGTTCTGCTTCAGAAACATTTTTAAAATCATCTGATAAGATGAATTTTTTTAATTCTGGTTCTGGATTGCTCGAATTTAATAAATGGGCTTTGATAAAGTATTTATTTTTAATGTCGGCGTATTTTTCTAAAACTTGCAACAAATCAGTTTTAGCATGCGCACTGACACTTAATAAAAACTCTTCCTGATTTTTTTCATTTACTAAATGGCTGTATTCTTTATACCACGCCACCACTTCCGGAAATTCAATCTTAGCTAAGATT
>CAMLRE010000412.1 GCA_946482355.1 uncultured Bdellovibrio sp. | reverse complement strand
GTAGCAAATGCATTACACGGCGAACCGACTCCTGTTCCCGGCTACTCGACTCAACTATTTCATTTAGGCAGTTATCATTTACGTAAAAATGCACCCAACGTTGGACAAGCTGAAGTTTGGATGAAATATGAGTATTCAGAATTTACTTATCCCGACGGACAAGTTGTTAAACTTAAAAAACCTATTTTTGAAATTAGAAATCCTTACGATTTATCAATAGATGAATCAGGTAATGCCACAAGCCGCATTTTTCAAAGTGATGTGCGCATGGGGCCTCGTATGACTCCTCCGATGATCGGTTTAGGTTTGCTTGAAGCTATCGAACAAAAAGATATTTTAGCTTTAGCAGATCGTGATTTATCAGCTTGGGGTGTAAAAGGCCGCCCTAACTGGGTTTACGATGTTGAAAAACAAAAAAATAATTTCGTAAACGTTTATAGTCTTGGCCGTTTTGGTTTAAAAGCCAACACACCTTCAGTATTACATCAAGGTTTAGGTGCTTTTCGTGGTGACATGGGCGTAACAAACTCTTTCTTTCCTGAAGAAAGCATTGCTGGCACACCGTTAATCGAAAGTATTTTACCGACACTTAAAAAAGAAGTTAACCTTAGCGATGAAGACGCTTTAAATGTGGTGTTCTACTCACAAACTTTAGCAGTACCAAGCCGTCGTCAAGGGTACTTAGAAGCTGACATTATCTCTGGCGGTAAAACATTTAAAACTGTGGGTTGTGCTAATTGCCATCAACCTGAATTTGTAACAGGCAAACATTCAATTGAAACTTTAAGTTATCAACGAATTGCGCCGTACACTGATTTATTACTTCACGACATGGGTGAAGGTTTATCTGATAACCGTCGTGATTTTCAGGCCTCTGGCCGCGACTGGAGAACACGTGCTCTTTGGGGTATTGGTTTAACAAAAACAATCAATGCACGTGGCGGTTTTTTACATGACGGCCGTGCAGCGACTATCGAAGAAGCTATTTTATGGCACGGTGGCGAAGCGCAAATGAGCCGCGATAAATTTGCAGCTCTTCCAGCAGCAGCGCGCACTGAAGTTATTAAATTTGTGAACTCTTTATAACCGGTAAGGAAAAACTTTTATGCTATTATCGTTATTATTATTTTCTAATTTAGCTTTTGCAGAAGATCTAACTTTTAAGATCGAACTTAAAAACAGAACTATGAATCCAAGTGTACTTGAAGTTCCTGCAAACACGGCTTTCACTATTGAAGTCGTAAACACAGATAACACAGCTGAGGAGTTTGAAAGTAATTCTTTAAAAATCGAAAAAATTATTCCACCAAAACGCACAGCCAAATTTAAAGTTAAACCTTTAATAGCTGGCGAATACGACATCTTTGGTGAATTTCATATGGACACTTGCCAAGGTAAAATCGTCGTTAAGTAAAGGTGTTTATGAACTGGACAACATTTTCTATCGTGTTACGCGAAAGTTTAGAAGCCTTATTAATTATCGGCATCTTAACTTCGGTTTTAAAAAAAGATGAAACAACGACAAAAAAACACTGGATGTTTTTAGTTTTCGGTGTGCTAGCGGGTATTTTTGTAAGTATCGCACTGGGCACTTCGATCATGTTTATTCCAGACGCCGTTTCTGAGTCGACGATGAACTACATTGATGTCGGCTTTCCTTTAGTGGCCGGTTTAATGATTATCCATGTTATGTGGTGGATGCATAAAAACGCTAAAAATTTAAAATCTGACCTAACTGAAAAAGTAGAAACGGCTTTAAGCAAACAAAGTTTAATCAGCTTAAGCTTAATTGCTTTTCTAGCGGTAGCCCGTGAAGGTTTAGAAACAGTTTTATTTTTAAGTGGTGAATTAATTGAAGCTACGGCGAATAAGTTAATAAACTTATCGTTACAAATTGGTTTAGCTGTTGTTGTTTCGTATGTGATTTATGTTTTATTACAAAAAACTTTAGGAAAACTTCACTACAAATGGTTCTTTAGAGTCACGAACGTATTGTTATTCGCGGCCGCAGTGCAGTTGATCTATACCGCTTACAGCAAATACCAAGCTTTGGCGTAAATTATTAATAATCTAAATTTTGTTCGCGAGAATAGCCCGTGTATTGCGGGTTATTTTTTTGATTCAAGCGTTGGTTTTCAGATTCAAGAACACGAACTAATGTACGTAAATCAGTGATTTCTTCTTTTAACGAAACAATTTGTTCTTCTTTTTCTTGTAACACTTGCGTGTAGGCTTTTTTCAGATCCGTTAATAAACGGTTGGCTGCGGTGATCACGGATTCACCTTCGGCTTTGGCTGAAGCTTCCATAACTGCTGAAGAATCACTCTTTAGGGAGGGGCGATGGGCCTCAGCACTATTATGGGCTTTGCCTTCGGCAAAACCTTGGTTGCTCATTCTATTTTCGACAGTTGTTGTTGTTGTAGCTGTTGGGTCTGTGTCGAAAATAAAATATTTTCCGTCTTCCAAGCGGTATTGAATGTCCTCAGCCTTAATCCGACGTCTTAACGTGGAAATACTCACTTTATGTTTCATTGAGTATTCAGCTAAAGGTAACCACATTCTTTAGGCCTCCTGGTGACTATTCAAGCCTAGCACAGCCGAAAGGCTTGTCAAACAAGGATTCTAGACTTTTTTCATTCCAGACTTTTGACGTGGCTATCCAAAAAATTGCGTCATTATTTAAGCAAAAACCATGAGTAGTCACGACTTTGGTGGGGTTTACACTAGACCTTGATCGTGCTTAACTAGGCTTATGTCGGTGAATATTCACGATAAGAAAAAGATTGCCTTAGTATTAAGTGGCGGCGGAATTAAAGCGGCCGC
>CAMLRE010000411.1 GCA_946482355.1 uncultured Bdellovibrio sp. | reverse complement strand
ACAACATCAATAACGAAGCTTCTAAATACACTAAATGTGTTCGCGCTCCTATCGGCGTAGCTAAAAAAGTTATTGGCATGGGCTTCATGTCAAACGACAGCGTTGAAGTTGAATTTGCAAACCACTCAGTTAAAACTGAAACTTTCTAATAGCGCGGGCTAAATCTTCATGCTCTAATTTTAGGGTATGAAGAAAATTTTAGCTTTCATTTGTTTTTTTAGTTATTTAAATAATTCTCAGGCCGCATCGATTTTTGATAACATTCATGAAATCGACAAAGGCAAAATGATCCGCTCGGCGCAACTCACACCCGTTGCGCTTGAGCAATTAATCCAAAAGAAAAATATCAAAACAATTATCAATCTTCGTGGCGCCTCTGAAGGCGAAGCGTGGTTTGACGGCGAAGCGGCCGTAGCTCAAAAGTACGGTATCAATTTCGTGAATATTCCGATGGATGCTATGCGCATTCCGCTGCGTGAAGATTTATTAAAGCTTTTAGAGGTTTACAAATCAGCGCCACGCCCGATTTTAATTCATTGTTTACGCGGTGTTGATCGTACCGGTGAAGCGGCAGCGATTTATCAAATGGTTTATCAGAACAAATCAAAAGCTGAAGCACTGCAAATGTTAAGCGCTAAATTTTTCTATATTGAAGATTTAGTTCCTGCCAAATATTACTTCATTGATCAGGTTTGGCAAAACGAACAATGGGCTTACGATCAGTATAAGCCCTGTGATAACAATTACGAATTCTTTGATAAGCGCACACTGTGCCGCTAACTGTGCCGTTAGATCATCGATTGCGGTGCCACTGACTCATGAGTAGGAATATGAACTTCCATCGACACATGAGTATTTAAAATTTTACCGATCGGGCAATTGTCTTTTGTGTGACTTGCGATTTCGTCGATTTCTTTAACAGTAGCTCCGGGAACAGAAGCGGCCACGCGCAAATGAATTTGCGGAATTTTCCAGCCAGCGGCCGTTTTATCTAAATGAACTTCAGATGTAACTTCTAGTTTTTCAGGAATATACCCACGCTTTTCTAATTCGCCTGATAAAGCCATTGAAAAACAGCTCGCGTAAGAAGCGCCGATTAATTCTTCGGGATTCGTTCCGTGATCATCTTCAAAACGTTTTCCGTAAGTGAATGAAATATCACGCAGCTCTCCGCTTTCGGTGGATAAAAAACCTTTTCCGCGTTTTAAACCACCATGCCATTGTACTCGTGCAGTTCTTTTCATATAGAGTCTCCTTTTTTTCAAAATTATTGGCCTCGGGGCCAAGTTTCAGGAATTTCTTCATGAGAAAATTCCTGCGGAATCGGAATCACAGCGTTGGTGTGATCGACAAAAATAAAAGCGTCGTAACGTTGTGAAAGTGATGTGGGAACGTAATTTCCGCGTTCAAAATCGGGATTGTAAACAACACCAATTGCTCTATGTCCGAATACTTTCGTCAGCGGTGAATTTTCAGAAAAAGGTTCTAGCCACATCAATAAAGCATTACGATTTAAAGTTTCACAGGCATTGTGAAAGAATTTTTCATAGGTTTTGTCTCTTCCTGGAGGCACACGCATAACTTCGGCTTTGCCATCCCACGCACGGGCAGCCATAACATCACCCTCATAGGTGCTAAAGCCCACAAGCGCTAATTGATGCCCCCACTGTTCGCGCGCCAGGCCTCCGATGTTGACAAGGCCTTCTGAAACCATGTCTGTGGCCCGGTGATCGCCAACGTGTGTGTTGTGAGCCCAAACGATAGCTTTAGAGTTGGGCCCATAATAACGAAGTAAGTGATTTAAGGTCTCCATCATATGACGGTCGCGCACATTCCAAGAGTCTTCATCACCGTGAATCATTGTGCTGTAATAAGCTTCGGCGTTTTTTACGATGCGGGCATTTTGTTGGGCATCGAAAAGACTTTCATATTTTGTTAAATCTTTAAGTCGGATTTTTAAAGTTTCGTCTAAGGCTTTTAAGGTGGCTTTCTTGCAGCCTTCAGGCATTTGAAACAACGACTTAGCATAACGCTTTTCATTGCGCTGATAAGGATCAAAACAAGTGTATAGGTTACGTGCTTTGTCTGCGGCATCGGGATCAATCGTCATAAGTTCTTTAACAACCATTTCCATAGAATCAAATAACGAATAAACATCTAAACCGTGAAAGCCTACTTTCTGTTTTAGCGAAGTATTTAAGTTGTGATCCTGCAGCCACTGACCCAGTTTTATGATTTCAGTATTTGCCCACATCCAGGTTGGCCAGCGGTTAAAACTTTTTAAAGTTTTTGTAATTGTTGAATCATCACGTTGTTTAACAAATTTATTTAACACCATACTTGGCGGCCAATCGCCTTCAACAGCAATAAAACTAAATCCATGCTTTTGTATAAGTTCTTGCGAAATAAGCCTTCGCCATTCGTAGAATTCATGAGTTCCGTGGCTTGATTCACCTAACATCACAATTTTTCTATCTTTAATTTTTTCGATAAGCGGTGCTAAATCTTCTGGTTTTTCCAGAAAAGACGAGTTTTTAACAATTAATTCTTCGATGTTGATCATATGAAGTTCTCACGTTGTTTGTGGTTTTTCTTTTTTAAAATATCTAACACTTCTTCGTCAGTGACCTGTGAAAAGTCTTGATAAAACTGCCCAACAGCAAGAAGTGATGGTGACTGGTGAAAACACACAATTTCATCAAACTCAGGTGGATGCGAATGAGCTGTAGAATCAGGCGCGATCGGCACTGCTAAAATAATTCTGTGCGCACCTTTGCTTCGCACATATTGAGCCGCTACCCGCGCGGTGACTCCGGTAGCAAGGCCATCAT
>CAMLRE010000410.1 GCA_946482355.1 uncultured Bdellovibrio sp. | reverse complement strand
TCAAGATCGCCCACCACAGGTGTTGACATCACTTGATTATATAAGGGCTCAAAACTTTTTGAATAATCCCATTCGAATTTAAGCTTTGGTTCAATCTCTACAGCTGTCATCTCACGACAAATCGGAACTTCAATGGCCAGCGACGCCGGATCAACTTTAAAATCCATTTGCGACGAAGAACAATTCTGGAAAGAGAAAAGCAAAGTCGGAACAAGTACGAATGTAATCAAAAGTACGCGATGGCGTTTTGCTAACGCATGACTTAGCCCCATAATCCCCCCAAGAGATTGGTGTTTTTTCGAAGAACTTAAATTTGATGAGTGATTTCGCTTAGAAAACGCAAAGAATTAAAGTCGGTAATACGATCAGTACGAATAAAAAAATCTGCTCCTGTTTTGCGGACTGCTTTCCTGATTTAATATACATGTTTCTTTCCCCCACCCGAGAAAGTATAAAGCAAAGCCCTAGCCAAGTGTTTAAACCGACAGTATGAGTTTTAAATGCAATTTGAGCGAATAGCTTATATGCAGTTTTTAAAAGTGGAGCAGGCTTAAGTTCATGACTTCACACAGCCTTTTGAAAGAGTTCATCAAACATTAGACATGTCAGACTTACTGTCATGTCTTTAAATGAGACGAGACCGCAGACTATCCTTGGCGTTGCTGAATACGATTTTCACGGCGCTTCTTAGCCGCTTCAAAACGGCGCTTTTCTACGTCCGTTTCTAAAATAAGACCTGGAACTTTAGTGGCTCTTCCATCAGAACCTAAAGCCACAAATGTAAGATATGAAGAAGCCGTATGAAAGATCTCGCCTGTTTTTGGATTTTCAGCATCAACACGAACACCGATTTCCATTGAAGAAGTAGATACGAAATTGACTGAAGCTTTAAGGTTTACAACCCAGCCCTTTCTAACAGGAGCCACGAAATCCAAACGATCAATAGAAGCTGTCACCACTTCACGTCCCGAGTGGCGCTGAGCTGCAATTGCCGCACAGATATCAATCCATGACATAATGGTGCCCCCGAAAATCGTATCAATTGCATTGGTGTGTGAAGGTAAAACTAGTTGGGTCATGACAACCTGAGAACGAGAAACCGATTTAGACTCTAACATGATGAGATTCTCCTCTCTACAAATTATCACTGCAGAAGACAAAAAAAAAGGATGATCTTTCGATCACCCTTTTAAGATTTATTTAACTAAATCAACTTAGGATTAAACGCCTAAGTCGCCATTGTTACGGCCGATACCGCCACCAGGTAACGTGATAGTTGTGTTACCAGCAGGGATCGTTTGTGTAGCTTGCGTATTGAATGCAGTTGCTCCAGCAGGTTGAGTCGCTTCAACACGTGCTTCAGATTCAACAAATCCAAGGTGAGGTAAGCACCATACGATAAGTTGTGCGCGTGATTTAACATTCATTTTTTTGTAGATGTTTGTTAAGTGAAATTTAACTGTTTTTTCAGTTACGAAAAGTTGATTTGCAACTTCCTTGTTCGAAAGTCCTTTAGAAACTAGTTCTGCAACTTCCGCTTCACGATTTGAAAGACCCTTTTGAATTAAGATATCTCTGAGCATCCTTGCTCCTCCTGCTTAATTGTTTTTTTGTTTACTATAGCTACTTTTTCTTTGTGTCACTCTGAGACTAGTCTCGATTTCCTTATCTCGACTTTGTTTCAGTTTGAACAACAACAACCTGAATTTAAGTCTGACAGACTTTTGGAAGAACGCAATACCTATGTCTTTTATTTTTTTAAAAACTAGACCGCCCCCCGTCAAAACCATGAAAAAATCGTGAAATAAGTATATTTCTACACAAGAATCGCCGTGGACTAACCGATTAGTAGCCCTGAGGAGTCCAGTATGTTTAGTCAAAATACCAAGTTTTTAGTCGTAGATGATTTTGCAACAATGCGAAAAGTAGTTAAAAAGGTTCTTACCGAATTAGGCTATACAGATATTCACGAAGCCGAAGACGGAAAAGCCGCTTTTCAATTAATCCAAGATGCCGCCAATGGCGGATCCCCTTTCCAGTGTATCGTTTCCGACTGGAATATGCCGAATATGACGGGTCTTGAGCTTTTAAAAGCCTGCAAAGCTGACGCAAAATTTAAAGATACACCTTTCATGCTGGTCACAGCTGAGAGCGAAAAAGAACAGATCATCGAGGCCGCTAAAGCCGGTGTGTCTGAGTATGTAGTTAAGCCTTTCAACGCTGCCACTTTAAAAGAAAAATTAGGCCGCGTGTACGCAAAACATAACGGCGCAAAGGCGGCATAGGTGTCTACCGCATTAAAACTTTCCACTTTAAAGCACCCTATTTTCGAAAAATTAGTGGTGGAAAATATCTGTGCCGGTATCAAAGATACTATCACAAAGCTTGGCGCATTTACCTTAGAGTTTAAACCGCATTTCTTTGCGGCTTCTTGGGCAGTACCAACGCCAATTTCGGTTATCGTTAATATCAAACAAAACGAACAACCGCTTCAAGTGCGCTTTCACTTTGATCCAAAACCAGTGATTGAAATTCTTGAAGGTATGCTAGGTGATAAGGTTGACCCTGAATCACAAGACATTCTTGATGGCGTGGGTGAAATCAGTAACATGATTTATGGCCTTATTAAAACTAAAGCAAGTACTGCAGGTTTTCAATTCGGCATGGGCCGCCCTGAAGCTTGTTTTACAAAGAATCTTCCACCAACGGTAGCCGCTGGCCAAAGCTTAGTGATTCCGTTTACGGTCAATGGCATCATCTGCCATTTCGAATTTATTGTTTTCGAATAATTAGTTCAATTTACGATATTAAATTCTGATTCTTCAAATAGGTCAG
>CAMLRE010000409.1 GCA_946482355.1 uncultured Bdellovibrio sp. | reverse complement strand
CATCGGTAAAGTAAAGAATGCACTTTCAGAGCAAATGCAGGAAATTTTATTAGACATTCATGCTTCACAAAAAGATTCAAAACTAGTTTCTGAACTTGTAAAAAAACAATCTGATGGCCCAACCGTATTAATGATCGTGGGCGTAAACGGGGCTGGTAAAACCACTTCAATTGGTAAGATCACAGCGCAATTAGCCCATCAGGGGTTTAAAGTTTTAGTGGCTGCGGGCGATACTTTCCGTGCGGCAGCCGGTGGCCAATTAAAAGTTTGGACTGATAGAGCGCAAAATTCTAATGGTCATGTTGAAATTTTCTGGCCAGAGAATGTAACTGATCCAGCCGCAGTAGCGTTTGATGCCGTTAACAAGGGTAAAGCGGGCGCTTACGATTTCGTGATTTTAGATACAGCGGGCCGTCTTCACACGCAAGGCCACTTGATGGAAGAACTTAAAAAAGTAAAACGTGTGATGACGAAAGTGATTGCCGATGCGCCTCATGAAACTTGGATTGTGTTAGATGCCAATTCTGGACAAAATGCCCTAAACCAAGCGGTTGAATTTAACAAAGCCTTAGAAGTCACCGGTGTGGTGTTAACTAAAATGGATGGAACCGCAAAAGGTGGTGTAGCCCTTGGTGTTGTTGATCAATTAGCTAAACCGATCCGTTTAGTCGGGCTTGGTGAAAAAATCGGTGATTTAAAAGTGTTTGAGCCTAAAGAGTACATTGATTCCATCTTAGGATAAGGGTTTAATATCTAACTAGATGTTAAAAACTTTTTGCTTCGTCTTTTTATTTACGTTTTGTACTTTTGCAGAAGACTTGGGGGCTCTTAATCTTGAGCCCGTATCAGCTCCGGTTGTGACGGCAGGGCCAAAACTTTCTGTTTTACAAACTCAGATCAGCAACTGTGGTTTAACATTTCCTAACTTAAATAAGATTTCAAATTACAACCAGCTTTACGCGGCCTTAGATAAAAAATATCTTCTGTTTGCTGAAAAGATTGTCGAACGTGAAATCCGTTACCGTTCTAAAGGTGAAAACTATAAATTACGCGTGAACAACGACATTATGTCGCTGTTTCGTCTAGGCGAAGAAGACCGTGTGATTCCAACAACCATTGATATTCCAAAACCTATTGATGCAAAGCAGAAGATTACAACTGTAAAAGGCAAAATCAAACAGCTTACGCTGAATGCAAAAATCGAAGAAGATTGGGGCCAGTATTTTGAGCAACGTGAAAACGGGGTTCAGATCGAATACAGCATCCGTAATTCTAAAATCAGCCAGATGAAAATCGACCTGACTAAAACTAAGCAAACTTTAGATTGCAAAGTGAAGAGCGATTCTGAAGTTTGTTTTTGCCTTAAATAATGTAAGTAAAAACACTTGCGTAGGCCTTCTTTAGCTCCTTATACTTATTGATGTAAGTCATTGTTTACTTTGGAATTTTCCAAATTTTTAAAGCGACTAACGGAAATACATACAGCATGAAGCACGACGCAAAAAAGGACTCATCAGTTAAGAATAATGCTAGCGAATCAGCTAAGCCTACTTTCGATTTTAAAATCGCAGGTGTTTCTTATAAAATTAAAACTTCACACGACGAACAAACTCTTCAACAACTTGTTGAGTACGTTGACGGTAAAGTATCTGAAGCCATGAAAGCGACAAAAAATTCTTCTTTTCAAAATGCAGCTGTTCTTGCATCCCTTAATATCGCCGAAGAAATGATTCTTCTTAAACGCAGAGCCCAAGCCGAACTAGAAAAACTAGAACAAAAAGCCCTAAAGCTCGCACAAGAAATCGAAAATACCAAAGCCAACAAGACGTTACACGTTTCGCCTTAGGCGAACAAAGTTACATTAACGTTTTGAGGTTTTACAAATGTCCCAACAGACGAAATCTTTAAAAAAAGATTTACGAACTGCTGTTATTGCCGAAACACTTTCACACAGTGAAGGTGAGCGCGCACTCTTATCGGGAAAAATCCAAAACCAACTATCACAGTTCGCCCAAAAACAATCTGGCTTTTGGGGGGCATTTAAACCGTTACCTTCTGAGCCTCAGGTAAACTTCGATCAGTTAAGTTCTTCGATTAAATGCTGTTACCCCAAAGTAACAGGCGAAGCTCTTGAGTTTTACGCCGATGTTGATCAGTGGAATAAATCGGGCCTTCATGTGCAAGAGCCAGCTAACGGCACAAAAGTTAAACTATCAGACCTGTCAGGTATTTTTGTTCCCGCATTAGCATTTCATGCCGACGGTCACCGTTTAGGACGTGGTAAAGGTTTTTACGACCGCGTGTTAGCCGACTTTACAGGTCCTAAAGTGGGCGTTTGTTATCAATTTAATATTTTAAAATCTGTACCGACTGAAAGTCATGATGTGGGTATGGATTATATCATTACCGATGAAAAAATTATTCAACCTCAAGGGGAAAAAAGATCATGGAACTAGTTATTGCCGCCGTAGTGGGTTTAGTTATTGGCGCGTTTGCAGTGTTTGCGGCGATTCGCATGCACGAAGCAAGCACAAAGAAAACAGCTAAAGGCGAAGCCGATAAAATCATTAACAAAGCTAAGTCAGAAGCTTCTAAATTAAAAAAAGATTCTGAAACAAAAGCTAAAGACTTCGAAACAAAAGCGCGTAAAAATGTTGAAACTGAAATCAACAAACAAAAAGCGCAATTAAAAAATAAAGAAACGCAATTAGAGCGTCGTCTTAAAGAAATCGAAGACCAGCACAAACACAGAAACGAAGAAAACGTTAAGTTTGAACAATCATTAAAAGACCGCCAAGAAAGAATCCATATTTCTGAAGCGCGTTTACGTGAAGCTGA
>CAMLRE010000408.1 GCA_946482355.1 uncultured Bdellovibrio sp. | reverse complement strand
GATGAAATTTACTTACAGGCTTTTATGGCGGGTCAGACGCCGGGCTATCTTTCAAATTTAATGTGTGTGGCTCATCTGTCGGGAATTTTATTTTTTAAACCAGCGAAGTTTGTTTCGCGTAGTCGTTCTATTTATCGTTATTATCTTTGTGGAAAGCAGGCAAAGCCCTTGTTTGGCGTTAACTGGAACATGTATTTACAAACCGATTTATTAGCGCTTCGTCGTGACTTAAGAATTTCAATCTAGAATTTTGCTGTACGTATTTTAGGTATAACCTTTGCTGTTAAGTAACGATCAAAGGGAGAAAAGACGACCATGGGGTATTTTGCATCATTCATTTTAGCTTTCGTATTTTCTACGTTAGCCGTAGCCAAAGATCTGCCATTATCGCAGGAACGCGCAAAACAAGAGTCATGGCAGCAATCTTTAATACGCGACGGAGTTTATCAGGTTTTTGCCACAACTCCCGAGGTGCTTACGAGCTGGCCTTTGACATTTGCCGAACTCGAAGCTTTTGCAAGTGAAGCTTTTCAAATCCGTCTACACGATAATCCAAACCCTGGAGATTTCTTGCGTCGAGGACCTTGGTTATATCCTGCTAACGGATGTTATGCCAAAGCTGCCCATGTTTCTTTTTTAGCGAAACAAAAAGGTTTATCTCAGCCCGGAAAAATTTATGTTTACGGTGATCTAGAGTTTGATTCGCCTTTTGCTAAAAACGGACACCGTGTGTATTGGCGTTATCATATGGCTGCAGCTTATTTATTTAACGGGCAAGTTTTTATTGTCGACCCAGGCATGAGCCAAAGCGTGTTGACTGAACAGCAGTGGTTAAATCTTATTTCGCCATCGCCGCAAAATGTGCGGGTAAAGTACTGTGATGAAAATAGTTATTCGCCGTTATCAAGCTGCGTAGGCGGTCGTGGTAACGGAGCCAATCTATCGCACGTGCGTGGAGTTCTTCGCGATGAGTGGAGCAATTTAAGACGTCTTGGTTATGATCCGTATGTCTTGCTGGGCCCTTAGGTTTAAAAAATTGACAATATTTAAAAACCCATTTACTGTAAAGACATCAACCAAGGAGGTTCGTATGTACATTCAAATCAATAACAAGAGCCTTCTTGATCAAGCTTAATTACCTGCTCATAGCAGATAAAAATAATTTAAATCTTAATTAAAGAAGTCTCTTCAAGTTTTTTGTTTTTTATTTTCAATTAAAACTTAAGGAGTACACACATGAGTTCTGAAAAGAACTTTTTAGTTAACTATGGCTGGAACGGCTTTTTTGAAAGTCATTTGAGCGAAATGAATTCAGACGGTTTGAAAATTGGCCGTGTTATTTGCGAAGAAAGAAATCTTTATCGTATTCAATTTTCACAAGATTATAAAGTTTGGGGACAAGTTACAGGTAAAAAACAGTTCGAAGCTGCGGGTCGCGAAGATTTTCCGGCAGTAGGTGATTGGATCTTAGCTAAAGCTTCTGGCTCGGATGATCGTGTGATCATTCAAGAAATACTACCGCGTAAAAGTATGCTTAAACGTAAACAGGTCGGAAGTGGCGATAGCCAAATTCTTTCAACCAATGTCGATTACGGATTTATTACGTCATCATTAAACGATGATTTAAATATTCGCCGAATCGAGCGCTATGTCACGTTAATCAAGGATGCAGGTGTTGAGCCGATTATACTCCTTACAAAGGCTGACTTAGCTGAATCGGCTAGTGAACTTTCACAGAAGGTGCAAAAAAGTTTTCCGACGTTACAGGTGTATGCCGTTTCACAAGAAAATTTTGAAAATGCTAACTTCTTTAAAGAACTTTTAGCACCAGGCACAACTTCGGTGTTTTTGGGTTCGTCGGGCGTGGGTAAATCAACGTTAGTGAATTACTTAATCGGCGAGCAGCGCTTAAAAACCCAAAGCATTCGTGAAGATGATGATAAAGGTAAACATACCACAACTTCGCGCCAGCTTTTTGTAAGCCGCTTCGGAGGTTTAGTGATCGACACGCCAGGAATGCGTGAACTGCAGTTGCTTGATCACGAAGAAGGTTTAAGTTCACAGTTTGAAGAGGTTGAAGCCTTACTTCAGCAATGCCGCTTTTCAGATTGCCAACATCAAACAGAACCAGGCTGTGCCATCATTCAAGCTCTAGAAGACGGGTCGCTTGAAGAAGAGCGTTGGCAAAGCTACCAAAAGCTATTGCGTGAAGTGCGCCACGCCCAAAGAAAGCAAGATAAAGCTTTAGCTTCAGAAGAAAAAAAGAAGTGGAAGAAGATCAGCCAAGCCCTTCGCGATAAATATAAACTGCGTGAATAGATAAAAAGGGTTCGGGGTACTGATTGTCTTAAAAGAAGTAATTGGTGCCTCGGGCCGGAATCGAACCGGCACGGGATTGCTCCCACAAGATTTTGAGTCTAGCAAGTCTACCAATTTCATCACCGAGGCACCGACAATATATAGATAGAAAAGTGCTACTAATTTACTGGTAGCACTTCGTTCTATTCAAGTATTTTTTTCAAGCTTGGCTTAAAGGTCGTCACCTTTTTCCATGCTGACTAAAAGTCGTTTAATTTAGTCCTCATTGGGAAAAATCAATCTTTCCAATCAGTTACAGGAATTGTCACCGACCTGGAAAAAGCTACATTTTTTGGCACTTCGGTTGCTAATTTGATTCCCTGTAGTAAAAAGACAAGGTTTAAAAAAAGGATCAGGGGAGTATTTATGAAACTATCATTAATCATCGCGGCTGCGGTTTTAGTAAATCTAGTATTTGCTGAAATGGCTATCGCACAAACTTCAGGAAACGATTTAAGTGCTGAAGTGGATTCAGAAATCGAG
>CAMLRE010000407.1 GCA_946482355.1 uncultured Bdellovibrio sp. | reverse complement strand
GATTTTTCAAATTCAGCTTTTTCGTCAGCGTTTAATTTGTAATCAACGATTTTTTCTAAACCTTTACCGCCGATAACACACATAACACCAACCATCATGCCGTCATTAACGCCGAACTCACCTTTTAACTCAACAGCTACAGGTAATACGCGTTTTTGATCTTTAAGAATGGCTTCAGCCATTTCAACCGCACCACGAGAAGGAGCGTAGTAAGCTGAACCTGTTTTTAAGTGACCACCGATTTCTGCACCGGCAGATTTAGTACGTTGAACGATCGCAGCGATTTTATCAGCTGGTAACATATCGATTAATGGAACTGAACCCACAGAAGCTGTGCGAACTAAAGGAACCATCGCATCACCGTGGTTACCGATAACAACACCAGTTACGTCTTTGTAAGATACGCCACACTCTTCAGCGATGAATGTACGGAAACGAGCTGAATCTAAACAACCGCCCATACCTAATACGCGCTCACGAGGGAATCCTAATTGTTGTTTAGCGTATAACGCCATAACATCCATAGGGTTACAAACTACGATAACGATTGAATCCGGAGCGTGTTGTTTGATACCAGCACAAACATCTTTAACGATTTTTGCGTTGATTCCGATTAATTCATCACGGCTCATACCTGGTTTACGTGGCATACCAGCAGTTACGATAACAACATCAGAACCTGCGATATCAGCGTAGTTAGAAGTACCTTTGATTTTTGTATCGAACATTTCCATAGTAGCTGCTTGAGCTAAGTCTAAAGTTTTTCCGATAGCTGCGCCTTCGTTAATATCTAAAAGAACTACATCACCTAATTCTTTTTGTGCTGCCCAGTGAGCAGTTGTTGAACCTACGAAACCTGCGCCAATTACGGCGATTTTTTTTCTTGTGTGTGCTGTGAATGCCATTGAAAAATTCCTCCGGAAACATTTTAGAAACTTTGGCTTTGCCAAAAGTTTGTTTTTTTGATTTTGTAATTAAAAATTAAATACTTAACAGGTTTAATACTTATCGTCTGAAAGCTCAAGCTAAAGACTAATTTTTGGCCTATTGCAGGAGTTGAAATCATGAGCGCAAATCAAAGTCTAGATATCGTAAAAAATTACTTCAAAGCCTTTAATGAAGGCAGAACTAAAGACATGCTCGCATTACTTCACCCTGAGATCGAACACGACATTAATCAGGGCAAAAAAGAAGTGGGCCTAGAGGCGTTTGTTAAATTTATGGCTCATATGGACAATTGCTACAAAGAAGAGCTTAAAAATCTGACTTATTTTGTGAATGAAAACACGAATCGCATTGCTGCTGAGTTTGATGTGCACGGAACGTATTTAAAAACCGATGGTTCACTACCTGCAGCGAGAGGCCAAAAATATGTGGTTCCGGCAGGGTCATTTTTAGAAATTAAAGACGGCAAAATCAAACGTGTTACGACCTACTACAATTTGCCTCAGTGGATTGAAATGGTGAAATAGTGAGCATAAAAGTTCAGCCCGTTTCTAAAGAATTCGCGCGCGAACATCTTTTAGAAATTGCAGCTCTTCGGATTAAGGTTTTCAAAGACTTTCCATATATTTACGATGGATCGATCGAATATGAAGTTAAATATTTAGAGCGGTATTTTAGGGCTAAAAACGGCACTTTTATTTTGGCTATTGATGAAAACAAAGGCAATAAGATCGTGGGTGTTGCCACCGCTCTTCCGCTCATCGAAGAAGATGATTTTGTGAAAAAACCGTTCATCGAAAACGGCAAAAAAATCGACGAATTTTTCTACTTCGGTGAAAGCGTGTTATTACCTGAATATCGTGGCCGGGGAATCGGTCACGCTTTTTTTGATGAACGTGAAAAAGTCGCTTTAAGTTTTCCGCAGATAAAGACAACAACTTTTTGTGCTGTGCAAAGACCTGTGGATCACCCGCTGAAACCTGCGAATTACCAGCCTTTGGACGAGTTCTGGCACAAGCGCGGTTATCAAAAAGATTCTCAGTTAACTTCCAAATTTGCATGGCTTGATACCGGTGAAAGCCAAGAAACAGAAAAAAATATGGTGTATTGGATAAAATCATGGAATCGCTAAATGTAACAATCGCTTCGGCGCAGTATCCGTTAGATTTTTTTACGAGCATTAATCAGTGGAAAGACAAAACCCGCAACTGGGTGGAAAAAGCTGTGGGAACTAAAGCACAGATCTTACTTTTTCCTGAATACGGAGCGATGGAAATCACTTCGTTGTTTTCAGAAGCTGAACGTGCCGATTTAAAATCGCAAGCGAAGAAATTTCTACTATATATAGATGAATTTAAAAAAACTTTTTCTGATCTTGCAAAGAAACACAGTGTTCATATCATCGCGCCAAGTCTTCCATTTTATCAAAATGAAACATTAACCACAAATCGTGTGTTTGTATTTGCACCGAACGGCGCTATTGAATTTCAAGATAAGTTTTTTATGACTCGTTTTGAAGATGAAGAGTGGAATGTGCAGGCGGGTGAACCTGTGATTAAAGTTTTTGACGCGGGTTTTGTTAAGTTTGCGATTTCAACGTGCTTTGATGTGGAATTTTCTTTTCCTTCGCTTGCGGCATCACATGCCGGTGCTCAAATTATTTTTGCACCAAGTTGCACTGAAACGGTAAAAGGGGCTCACCGCGTGCATTTGGGAGCACGTGCCCGTGCTTTAGAAAATCAAAATTATTTAGTCGTTTCACAAACTATCGGCGAAGCAAAATGGTCACCAGCTGTTGATATCAATTATGGTTATGCGGGATTTTACGCAACTCCTGATGTGGGATTTCCGGATGATGGCATTTTGCAAGTTGGTGAAGCGAATATTTCTGGGTGGATCAC
>CAMLRE010000406.1 GCA_946482355.1 uncultured Bdellovibrio sp. | reverse complement strand
ACGAGCTAAATTCACTCCAGTTAGAAACTGTTTCATCAGCAAACATCACTTTAAAACGAAAACGGTATTGGCCCTTGGCTAAATAATCTTGCCACTGAGGAGTTGTAACTTCATAGCTAGTCACCGGACCACGTGCAGGGTGAATTTCAACGATGTATTTTTTAGCATTCGGTTCATCTTTTAAGTTTAAAGCTACTTTACGCTTCATCTCTGGATCGACTTTTTCACTTAAATACTTGGGTGCTGTTGTCTGCGCCGCCACAGCTGAAAGCGAAAAACCAACGAATAAGAATAATGTCGTAAAACTAATTATTAATTTCGACATTTTCTACCTGCGGCGTAATGATACCCGACTGGCTTGAATTAAAGTCTGTCGGTGGAATTAATTTGATCTTAACTCCCTGTTCAATGGGTTGATTTTGACTTGCTGGCAGGCGGTCTTTTTGACCAACCTGAGGTTGCAAGTTTTGACTTTCGAAATAGTTATTTAATTTTTTATCTTCGACACGAAATTTAACCTGGTAATAATCAATTGGTAAACCTTGCAGGTTTAAAGAATCACCTTTATTAATTACACCCGACTTAACCACTTGGTTATCAGCCGCTAATACTTCGTAAGGATACTGATATAAAGCAGAAATTGATGCCGGATCGAAGTTTAAGCTGTAATTACGATCAGTAATAATCTCTTTTTTCTTTGTTTTTTCATGCTTTGCAAAAGTTAAAACCTGTTTTGGCGAACGTTTAGAAAGTGTGATTTCTTGCTCTAAGGCTTTACCTAAGATTTGCATCTTGTTGTTGTAAGGTTCAATTCTAACTTTAACTGGCGTTGTTGTATCAAGTTTTACGTTAAGCTCTTCACTATCAACGTATAAACTTTCTTTAACTTGTTTAATATCACCCGCGGCATTTTCCTGAAGATAAATCAGGGTGATTTTATATTTTGCCACAGGTAATTTTGTGATTTTTTGCCATTGTAAGTGCACGATCGGATCACGGTAGTAAAATTGCTGAGCTTCAGCATTTTCATGCCATGATAACACATCGGTATCAGAACTTGCTAACGGCGCAAAAAAGAAAGCACGTGATTCAGTGTAAACACCTTTATCGCTCACTACACGCCAATAGTAAAAACCATATTCAGATGGTTTAAAGTTAACTTGATTTTTTCTGCCAGCATCTAGTTCACTGATCATTTGGCTGTTTTTAAAGATCTGAACTTTAACCGTATCTACGTTAGAAGCTTTTGACCACTTTAAGATAAAGTCTTCCGGATTAAGAACGTTGTTAATTACTTCTTTATCCGCCGGATATATAAGGTTAATTTTTGACTGGAATTCGTTTTTCCAGAAATTGACCGGACTAGTTTCTAAAGCCGTATCATTTTCTCTGATGACGACTTGCCAATAAAACTGATTCATCGGCCAAGATTCTTTAAACCCACCGCTTTCATAGGGATAAAATTTAACTAATTGTAAGTGTGACTTATCACTGCCGGCCCAGAATTCAACCCAGCGATTTTTAATTTCAGAATCGACATTCCATTTAAAAACTAACTGCGGCCCTTGTTCGTCGGTTACAAAATGAATATCATCAACCTTAAAGAAAGCTGATTCGTTCTGCGACTTAGGATCTAGTAATGGAAGCTGTGCTAACTGACCATTGCTTTGTTCAAATAAGCTAATCACTTTATCAGCTTTTTTTGTTAAGGCGATCACTGAACCCGAAGTTAAATACAACTCAAACTTTTCACCGTTCTTTTTCACCGTCACATCAGTGAAAGGTAAAATGCGCAGTTTATGCTGGCCGATTTCAAGGACAACCGAAGCCTCTAAAGTTTTGATTGTATCGTTAGCTAAAATAATCTGTCCGTGAATAGCTAATGTGCCTGACGGAGAAAGAGCTTTTTTAACAATTACTGACTCACCTTCAGTAATTAAATATCCAACAACGTCTTGTGAATTAGAAAGTTCTCGTTTAGATAAGTAAAAATTTGATAATTGAAAAGCGGCACCGCAAATTGCTGCAGTGGCCATAAAGATATATAAAAAGCTTTTCAAATTTCTGTAGACAAACACGTAAACTCTATCGGAGAAAACCGTGTATTTTTAAAGAGTTACAGATTCAGTTTCGGTCTTAGGTACAGCAAAATGGCGTGAGCTGTTTACACGAATTTGACTACGTCACCAAAATCACAACAGGAATTTAACAACTGCAACCAATTTACTAGACTTAAGATGTGAAGCTAAAGACCACAGTACTGAGCGCGATCGGTATCAAGACCGTTAAAAGATGTGTTTAACCAAACATCAATGCTCTGCCCTTGGAGTAAATTTGTATTTAAATTTTCTGTGAACGTCAAATGAATGTAATATCTGTGTTTACGTTTATGAATTGTGGCCTGACCTAAATTTTTAAAATACAAAATATTAAATTCCGTGTCGTACTTAAATGTTGAAGAAAAAGTTTTTTTGACAAATAAATTATTAAAATCATATTCACGGTAATCAACGGTGTAAGTGTTGTCGCGGTTTAAATAAAGAAAAACTTGTCCCGTTAAAATATCTGCTTCTGATTGCGTGTTTGGTACATCCCAAAGAATCGCACCACCACCCACTAAATATTGAAAAGATAAATCGCCTGCAGCACAGCTTCCTTTGGTTTGATAAAAAAGTTCATCAGGAACACCGAAGCGATCCGTGATATAACTATGGCCCCAGAAATCTTCAGATGTTACTCCGCATGAAGAAAGAATTGTGATGCCAATCAAAGCTGAAATACCCGTAAACAAAAACTTCATTACCAAAACAGGCTACAAGTAGTTTTTAATAACTGCAACTATCCACTCAGAGA